>JACIYF010000028.1:26123-27738 GCA_014360065.1 Clostridia bacterium
CCGATTGGTACACGGTTATGCCAACGTTACTGCCGAGGAAATATACGAGATTCTAAAGCGTAACTTAGGTGACTTTGAGACTTTTGCCCGTTATGTGGTTCAGTTCATTGACAGGGAAGATAAGTCTTAAAAAGCTCAGATGTTTTAGGCTTGACTGTTCCCTTGGGGAACACCTTACCCTGAGGAACAGGAGGTGCAGCTTATGAACATTTGGGAAGTGGCTAAGGCGACCGGCTTGACCAAGAAGGCCATCCGCTACTATGAAAAGATGGGTTTGCTTTCGCCGGCCATAAATCAGGACAACAACTATCGGGATTATTCCTGCTTGACGCCAGGGGCCGGCAGGTGTTTCAATTGCCCGGCAGGCTGTTTTCCGTTATACTAAATCATGGTAGTCCTAAGGATCTGGGACCAAGCTTGTGGTGGGGAATGAAAAAGTGAAATTGCCTAAGGATTTAGATCTTAAGCTGAAGAAAATAAGACCGGTTTTTGAACGCCATGGGATCCTGGCTGCTTACTTGTTTGGCTCTAGGGCTGATGGTTCGGCTCATCCAAACAGCGACTATGATTTTGGCATTCTGGTCATGCCTTTTGATCGGGAAAAGCATAATCTAGCCTATGCGACTAGGCTAGGGCTTGAGATGGAAGATGCTGCTGATCTGAATAGAGCTGATGTCGTCCTCCTCAATACTGCCTCCATCATGATGCGCTTTGAGATCATGAAACGCGGCCGGCTAATTTACTGCCGGGATGACGAACTCCGGACCGATTTTGAAGACGTGGTTATTCGAGACTACCTCGATTTTAAACCTTTCTTGGACCAATACTATCGGGAAGTAAGAGAGGCTATCCGCGAAGGTGATTTCTTTGCTTAACCTCAATTTGATTAATGAGCGCTTGGACCAGATACGGGCTTCAGTAAACCGTCTGCAGCGGCTAGTCTCCCTAAGCAAGGAGGATTTTCTAGCTGACCCCGATAACTTTGCTATAGCGGAACACCACCTGCGCCGGTCCTTAGAAGCGCTTTTAGATATCGGTCGGCACATCTTAGCCAAGAAAGGCCTAGGTCGACCCGAAGATTACCGAGGCATCATTAACTCGCTCGGGAAGAATGGTATTCTCCCCCCGGATTTTACTGCCCGCATCCAAGGAATGGCCGGGTACCGAAACCGATTGGTACACGGTTATGCTAACGTTACTGCCGAGGAAATATACGAGATTCTAAAGCGTAACTTAGGTGACTTTGAGACTTTTGCCCGTTATGTGATTCAGTTCATTGACAGGGAAGATAAGTCTTAAAAAGCTCAGATGTTTAAGGCTTGACTGTTCCCTTGGGGAACACCTTACCCTAGGAACAGGAGGTGCAGCTTATGAACATCTGGGAAGCGGCTAAGGCGACCGGCTTGACCAAGAAGGCCATCCGCTACTATGAAAAGATGGGTTTGCTTTCGCCGACTATCAACCAGGATAACAACTACCGGGATTATTCCTGGGAAGATATCGATCGGCTCAAGCAGATTTCGGTGTTGCGGCGGCTGGGGGTGCCGGTTGCTGAGATCAAGGAAGCTTTACGGGGCACTGGGCAGCTAGCTCAGGTGTTGAAACAGCATTTGAC
>JACIYF010000029.1 GCA_014360065.1 Clostridia bacterium
GCACTCGCCTCTGTGCACTCGCCTCTTCAGGCTTTTCCCCTCCCCCCGCTTGCCTGACGGCTCTCCGGCCAAGGTAAGGGATGTGCCCGCTAAGCTTGGTGGCCGGAGCGCGCTCTTTGCTAGCTAGTTTGCTCTCCTTGATTTAGCCGGGATGGTCCTAAATGTTCGGCCAAAAACTTGGCCGCCTCTTCAGGGCTGCTGGGGTTGATGAAGATGCCGGTACCCCACTCAAAGCCGGCCACGATGCTAAGCCGGGGAAGAAGGCGCAAGTGCCAGTGGTAGGCGGCGTAGGCCCCTTGTTCCCCATGGGGGGAGGTCCTCAGGATCAGGTTGTAGGGCGGATCGCCCAGCTGGGCATAGAAGACCCCCAATATCTTAATTAGAAGCGCTGATAAATCCTCAGTCTCGACATCGTCCATAGCCGCAAACGAGGGCTGGTGGCGGCGTGGCAGGATCCATACCTCGGAAGGAAAGCGAGAGGCAAAGGGGCAAAAAGCCAGGAAGTAGGGCGTAGACGATATCGCCCGTATCCCTTCCTGTTCCTCGGCCGCCAAAAGGTCACAGTACAGGCAACGCCCCTCGCTTTCCCAGTACTTCCGGCTGATATCCAGCTCCCTTTGTACTTGGTCAGGGACAAAGGGAGTGCTGATGAGCTGGCTATGGGGATGAGCTAATGAAGCCCCTGCCGTCAGACCGTGATTCTTAAATAGCTGGGTATAGCGAATAAAGGGCTTTTCGCCTTGAGCCCGGTAGCGGGCTTGCCAGGCCTTTAAGATGGCAGTTACCTGGGATGAATCTTTTTGCGGCCAGGAGGCCCAGTGGTCGGTTCCTTCCACTATTACCTCGTGGGCACCCACCCCGTTTAAGGTATCCCAAAGGCCTCTCTTAGTGCGGTCTGGACTCCCTTCGGGGCTTAGAGCTGCAAATTTATTGGGCACCACCCGCACTGTCCAGCCCGGGGTGTCCGGCTGGGTGCCAGGTTTTCGAAAGGCAAAGACTTCCGGCGGAGTCTTGTTTTCATTGCCCTCACAAAAGGGGCAGCCTGCTTCGGGCGTGCCAGGGGCGGGCCTGCCGCCATTGGCACCCCTGGAGCCGCCTTTATCTTCTTTTGCCCCTTGGCTTTTCTTGATCAAGTCCGAAGGGCGCTTGCTCCGCTCGGTGGCAATTATCACCCAAGAGTGGTCAGCCGGGTTCTTTCGCAATTCTGGCATGGGCTTACCTCCCAGCATTAGCATTCTTCCCTCTGCACCTGATTATGACAGTAATAGTTTTCCTTGAGAAGGGCAGGATGGAGGTGGGCGTGGGGGTTAAACCAGGTGCCGGGCATAAAAGTCCTAGGAGCAGGAAGAATAAGGAGGGGACGAGGGCGCAAGCGCCGGGGAAAGGCAAGGAGCGCTCTAGACGGCAAGCCACACCGAGAGGTTGGTCGGGAAGCGACTTTTTTGGAAGGATGATACGCTTGCAGGTGCTAATGCTTTCTTGGGAATATCCACCCCGCAACGTGGGCGGCCTGGGCCGGCACGTGGAAGGGTTGGCTGAAGCTTTGGTGAGTCAAGGGGTACAAGTGGAGGCGGTTACCTGTGGGGTTAGCGGAGCTAGCTCCCGAGATACGGTCCGGGGGGTTCGCATCAACCGGGTGGAAAGCTACCCGGTCAACGCCCCCGATTTTGTCACCTGGGTGTTGCAGCTCAATTTTGGTATGGTGGAGCAGGCAGCCAAGATCATTAACCAGCGCCGGCCCACCCTGATCCATGCCCACGACTGGCTGGTTGCCTTTGCCGGGGGAACCCTTAAGCACCTTTACCGGTTGCCCCTGGTGGCCACCATCCATGCCACCGAGGCGGGCCGCAACCATGGACTCTATACCGATACGCAAAGGTACATTAACAGCGTGGAATGGTGGCTTACATATGAGGCGTGGCGGGTAATTGTCTGCAGCCAGCACATGAAACACGAAGTCCAGGGCTTGTTTCAGCTGCCCACCGATAAGATTGAAGTCATTGCCAACGGTGTGGACGGAGAAAAGTTAAAAGGGCCGGACCCGGATCCGCGCTGGCGGCAGTGGTATGCCCGGCCGGAGGAGCGAATTGTATTTTTCGTGGGCCGGCTGGTGCAAGAAAAAGGGACCCACCTGTTAATCGAAGCTTTGCCCCGGATTCTTGCCGCCTGCCCGCAGGCCAAACTGGTCATTGCTGGCCAGGGTCCAGCAGAAGCGCACCTAAAAAACCGGGCTTGGGCCTTGGGAGTAGCCCATAAGGTATACTTCGCCGGGTACGTGGATGACGCTACCCGTAACGCCCTCTACAAGACGGCGGAGGTAGCTGTCTTTCCCAGCCTCTATGAGCCCTTTGGCATCGTGGCCTTGGAGGCCATGGCTACGGGGACCCCGGTAGTGGCATCCGATACCGGGGGCTTGCGGGAGATTATTACCCCCGGAGTTGATGGCCTGCTCTTCCCTTCTGGCCACGTGGTTTCCTTAGCTGATAACGTAATTCGGGTGCTTTCCGACTCGGATCTGGCCGCTCGGCTGCGCCAAAGTGGTCGGGACCTAGTGCAAAAAGTTTACGACTGGAAGCAGGTGGCCCAAAAGACTGCCCAATTGTACCAGCGGGTGGAGCAGGAATACCGGCAATCGCCCTGGCGGCCACGCCTGGCTTACTGGCCCGGGTTTGCCTCCCGGAGTACCTCGAGCCGCCTAGGCAAGGGTCTGGCCGGGAAAGGCACGAATATGGCGACCAGGCTGACCAGGCCGGCCAACCCAACCAACTTGGCCCAAGGCGCTGCCGCGGCCCAAAAAGGCGCCCACTGGGGGGCAATAAGCAGTAGTCTAGCCTCGCGAGGTGCGAGCTCAGCGGAAGATCTTGGCCCGTTGCCTGCGGCCGCAGCGGAGACGCCAGGATCCCCTGCTCATTGGGCCAGCCGCTATAGCTTGGTGGAAAAGCGGGCTGAGAACATCAATTACCAGCGAGGAGGCGAAAACTGGTGAAAGCCATTATCATGGCCGGAGGCGAAGGATCGCGCTTGCGCCCCCTTACCTGCAACTGCCCCAAACCCATGGTGCCCATGGCCAACCGCCCGGTGATGGAGTATGCGGTGGAGCAGCTTAAAAATTACGGCATTAAGGATATTGGCGTAACCCTGCAATACTTGCCCCAGCAGATCATGGATTACTTTGGGGATGGCAGCCAGTGGGGAGTGCGCCTGGAATACTTTGTGGAAGACCGGCCGCTAGGGACGGCGGGCAGCGTCAAGAACGCCCAAGAATTTTTAGATGAGACCTTCATAGTCATAAGCGGCGATGCCCTTACCGACATTGATCTCCAGCCAGCTTGGGAGTTTCATCGCCAGGCGGAGAGCTTGGCTACCCTGGTGCTGACCCCGGTCGATAACCCCCTGGAATACGGGGTAGTAATCACCGATAGCGAAGGGAGAATCCGCCGCTTCCTGGAAAAGCCGGCCTGGAGCGAAGTCTTCAGCGATCGGGTCAACACCGGCATTTACATCCTGGAGCCCCAAGTTCTGTCCTGGATCCCTGAGGGGCAAATGTTTGATTTTTCTAAGGATCTGTTCCCCAAGTTGCTGGAGGAGGGGCAGCGCCTGTTTGGCTATCCAGGCTCCGGTTACTGGTGCGATGTCGGTAATGTCGGATTGTACCGGGAAGCGCACCGTGCCCTCTTGGGCGGGCGGGCCATAGTTCCATGGACTGAAGGCCTTAAAGAGATCCAGCCAGGGATATGGGTGGGGGAAGGGGTAAAGATCCATCCCGGGGCCAAGCTGGAAAGCCCCATCGTTATTGGGGCGGGTAGTTACGTGGGTGAAGGGGTCCTGGTGGGGGCTTACACGGTGCTGGGAAGAGATAACGTCATTGAACCCCAAGCTTCATTGAAGCGCGCCCTCCTCTGGGATCGAGTGCGGGTAGGCCAAGGGGCGGAAATCCGCGGGGCGATTTTGGCTCATGGGGTCAGCGTAGGCGCCGGGGCGAAAGTATTTGAGGAAGCAGTGGCGGGGGAGCGGGCCTATGTAGGGGACCAGGCCCAAGTGGCGCCCCAGGTTAAGCTTTGGCCCCAAAAGCGGGTGGAGCCCCATGCCCAAGCGACCCAGAGCGTGGTCTGGGGGCAAGCTTGTGCTACCAGCCTCTTCGTCAATGATGCTATCAAGGGAACCTTTAACCGGGACCTGGTGCCGGAGCTCCTAACCCGTATCGGTGCAGCTTTTGCTTCCACCCTTAAGGCCTCGGATTTGGTTTTGGTGAGCTCGGCGGCGGCAGCGCCGGCGGTAGCCACCAAGAGTGCGCTTTTGGCCGGCCTGCTGGCGGCCGGAGCTACGGTGGTGGATCTAGGCGTAGCCAGCCTGCCCTTGCACCGGTTTGTGTTGAGGCAGTATGGGCTTAAGGGGGGGATCCATGCCCAGATGGGTGGGCAGGAGGAGCAAGCGGTGGTTTGGTTATTGGACGAGGCAGGGCTTCCGCTTTCCCGGGGTTCCCAGCGCAAAGTGGAAAACCTGATTGCCCAGGAGGGGATGCGCCGGCCTCCGGCGGGCGAGATCCGACCTCTCCTGGATGTCCGCCACGGGACGGAAGCCTATGTGGAGCATGTGAGCCAGGCTTTGAGCCGGGCAGCCCGGGAGCGAATCCGCCAGCGGGGCTGGCGGATGGGAGTGTTCTGCCCGGAACCAGAAGTTTATGCCTTGGCTGAGAGGGTGGCTACCAGGTGGGAAGGCTTGGTGGGGGTGGATGGAGGCAGCCCCGATCCGGGCCTTGGAGGCAGCCAAATTGGTGGCCGAGCTCTGGGCCAAGGATGGCACCTCTGGGCGGCCATCGACCAGGGAGGCAGCCTGGTTGGCCGGTTGGCGCTAGGGGGAAAGGAGCTTTTGCCCCAAGACATAGCCCATTTGCAGTACTTGTTGTTGCTCTGGGCCAACCAGGGTGGAACCGTGGTCATCCCTCTTGACAGCCCCAATACGGTGGAGCAGATGGCAGAGGCCAAAGGCGGCAAGGTCATCCGCACCAAGACCAGCTGGCGGGAAGTGCTGGCCCAGTGTTTGACGGATGAAGTCCGCCAGAGCCAGCTCCACCTTTCCCAATATGATCTGATCACCGATCCCCTGTATTTCTTGGCAGAGCTGTTGGAGGCATTAAGCCGGCAGCCTCGCCCGGAAGCCTTACTAGCAGAGATACCTACCTACCATATGGTCCGGGAGAAGGTCCATTGCCCCTGGGACAAAAAGGGACAGGTAACCCGGATCTTGGCCGAGCAGCAAATAAACCGACCGGGGTGGGGAGCGGTGCCAGAGGAGGCAAGGCCAAAGGCCGAAGGAGCGCAAAGGGTTACGGCAGCGGCGCCAGCAGCAGGAGATAGGGTAGAGCTTGTGGATGGGATCCGGGTGCAGCACGACAACGGCTGGGCCTTGATGCTCCCCGATCCGGAGGAACCCTCCTATTGGGTAATCGCCGAGGCCGATAACCCGGAATCCGCTCAGAACCTGGCCTCCCATTACCGTCAGCAGGTCCAGGAACTGGTGGGTGGAGATCGGTCTGGGGAAGCCACTTCCCTTAAGTCCTAGGGCGAGTAGGGGGGCGGGCGAACAGGAGGACGGTCATAACGCTAACTCGTTCACCCGCTCGTTGGCGGAACGCGCCAGCGAAGCAGCGAAGAAAACGTGTTTGCTCTGGCCCTCTTTTTCGTTATAATAGTATTAAGAGTATAACTACCAGACAGGTGCCTTAATCAAGGCACAAGAGGGAATCAGGTGCAAATCCTGAACGGCCCCGCCACTGTAACCGGGTAATTGGCGGCAATGGCCACTGTTCCCCGGGCCGGAGAACCGGCCTTGGAATGGGAAGGCGCCGACCGATGATGATCCGGGAGTCAGGAGACCTGCCTGTCTGGGTGCGTGGGATACCTTCGAGGGAAGGGGGGTCACGCGATGACTGGGAGCGTTCAGTCTCCGGTCTTAAGTGGTAAGTAGGTCAATACCCCGGTCCGTCGGAACCGGGCTTTTTTGTTGTATTTGATTTCTGAAGCATTAGGATGAGGAGGGCTAAGATGCTTTCGCTCAGTATGAAATCGCGAGCAACAGGGGCCGGCCGGCCTAAGATCCTGCTACTCATGCTCGTGCTAATACTCTTGGGAACTATTCTGGCCGGGTGTGCCACACCCTCGGGGCAGCAAGGCAATTCCACGACGCCCGCGGCCGTTAAATTTCCGCTGACTTTCGCCGACGACATGGGCAGAAAAGTCACGTTGGCCGCGCAGCCTCAAAGGCTGATCTCCTTGGCTCCTTCCAACACCGAGATCTTGTTCGCC
The DNA here is from genome assembly GCA_014360065.1 of Clostridia bacterium. Classification (NCBI taxonomy): domain Bacteria; kingdom Bacillati; phylum Bacillota; class Clostridia; species Clostridia bacterium. The sequence continues at coordinate 6,306 of JACIYF010000029.1, forward strand.
CTGGGCCTGGGCGAGAAAGTCGTTGGCGTTGACGACTACAGTGACTACCCGCCTGAGGCCGCTGCTGTCGCTAAAATCGGCGGCTTCTCCAAGCCGAACGTCGAAAAGATCGTAGACCTAAAACCGGATCTGGTTCTAGCCAGCAGCATGCACGAGCAGGCCGTCAAGCAACTGGAGCAACTAGGCGTCCCGACGGCCGTCGTCGACCCGAAGACCGTGGACGAGGTTCTGACCAGCATCAAGTGGATCGGCAGGGCTACCGGGGCCGAAGAACGGGCCGGCCAGCTGGTGGCGGAGATGGAAGAGCGGATCCAGCGGGTGCGCGCGCTCGTCCAGGAGATTCCCGAAGAAAAGAAACCGCTGGTGTACTACGAGGTTTACTCTGATCCGCTCATGTCTGCGGGACCCAAGACCCTTATCGGCCAGCTGATCGAACTAGCCGGCGGTCGCAACATCGCCCGCACTGCAGAGACGGACTATCCAAAGTTCAGCGCTGAGGCCGTTATTAAGGCAAATCCGGAGATCATCATTTTTCCGCGGTTTCACGGTACGGCTTCACTGACGGTGGAGCAAGTCAAAGCGCGCAGTGGTTGGGAAGAAATCAGCGCCATCAAGAATAACCGTGTCTACAGTATTGACGCCAACATAATCTCACGCCCTGGCCCGCGGGTGGTCGAGGCGCTCGAGCAGCTTACACAGATGATTCACCCTGAACTCCTTAGCAAATAAGCGATCTGCCGGCCGGGCCACCCCAGCCAGGTAAGGTATGGTGCACCCGAAACAAGTATGAAAATGGCCCAGCACTCAACCAACCCCAAAACTGCAGCCTTACAAAAAAGCTTGCTGGGAATAGCCTGAATCGGAAGCTTGGGCCAGCCAGTTGAGTGCTGGGCAGCAATCCGGCAGGGGAGATGTTGCGGAGGCATCAACGTATTTATGAGGGGGTGCCTGAATGGAGGCAGCCAAGCACGAAGCACTCCGGGGTCCAAGTGGCAAGAGTGGTTTTGATGCAACCAGTCTAACAGCAGAAACGGTTTTTCCTATACTTGAGCTCAAGCGCTGGAAGGGCAGGGTCCTGACGGCAGCGTTGGCGGGGCTTTTGGTTGGGGTTATGGTCATAGCCGTCCGGGTAGGCGCTGCAGACATTCCCCTGGCTGATTTATTGAAGGCCTTAGGCCTGCCGGCGGCTCCTAGCACACCTGAGTCTGCGCTCAATCAGACCATCATCTTGAAACTGCGGGTACCGCGCGTGCTTATGGCGGCCCTGGTGGGTGCGTCCCTGGCGGTTGCCGGCGCTACCTTTCAGGCTTTGTTTCGGAACCCTATGGCAGATCCTTACGTGATCGGAGTGTCTTCCGGGGCTTCCCTGGGTGCCACGGTGGCGATGCTGTTGGCTCTTAATTTCCAGTTCCTCGGGGTAGGGGCGGTGCCGGTCCTGGCCTTTGTCGGGGCGTTAGGCACGGTGCTCATCGTCTACCACCTTGGCCGGGTTGGCGACTCGGTCTCGCTCCTGACCCTGCTCCTGGCCGGCATCGCCGTGGGATCCTTTCTCTCCGCCATCGTTTCCCTCTTGGTGTATTTCGCCGACCAGCGGCTGCACCAGGTGATTTTCTGGTTAATGGGCGGTTTTGACGGCGCCAGTTGGTCGTATGTACGGCTGGCCTTCCCTTACTTCATCCTGGGCATAGCCGTTATTGTCCTGCATGCCCGGGAACTCAACGCGCTCCTTCTTGGCGAGGAGGTGGCCGGGCACCTGGGAGTCGAGGTTGAGCGCGCGAAAAGATGGCTCCTGGCAGGTGCGACACTCCTTACTGCTACCGCTGTTTCGACCAGCGGCGTGATCGGGTTTGTCGGGCTGATCGTACCCCACGCCCTGCGGATGCTGGGCGGCCCCGACCACCGGTTTTTGCTCCCGGCCTCCGCTATCGCCGGAGCTGCCCTGATGGTCGCTGCGGACACATTGGCCAGGACCGTTATCGCTCCGACAGAACTTCCTGTGGGGCTAATCACAGCCTTAAGCGGTGGTCCTTTCTTCATCTACATCCTCCGCAACCGGAAAAAGATTCGCTTTTTTAGTTAGGTGGGTGGGGCTATGGCTGAAGTTTTGCTTGATATCCATGGGGCAACTTACACCTACAGTGCGGTCCCCGCTCTGGATGGGATCACCTTCACGCTGCGGCAGGGCGAAATGCTGGCAGTGGTAGGGCCGAACGGCTCTGGGAAATCAACCCTTGTAAAGTGCATCAGCCGGGCACTCCGGCCGAAGGTGGGAACAGTTTGGTTGGCTGGCCGCGACGTCTGCACCTATTCGGCGCGGGAGCTGGCCAGGCAGCTGGCCGTAGTCCCGCAGGAGACGGCGATAGATTTTGACTTCAGCGTGGCCGAGGTCGTCCTCATGGGCCGCCAGCCGCACATTGGCCCTTTTCAGCACGAGAGTTCCCGTGACCTGGCCATTATGCGCAAAGCCATGGAACTCACCTCCACCCTGCACCTGGCCGACCGCACGGTAGCGACCTTAAGCGGTGGAGAACGGCAGCGGGTGGTTATCGCCCGAGCTTTGGCCCAGGAGCCGCAAGTGCTTCTCCTGGACGAGCCCACGTCCCACCTGGATATTACCTACCAAGTCGAGATCCTGGAGCTTCTGGGCCGGCTCAACCGGGAAAAGAAGCTGACCATCATCGCCGTTTTGCACGACCTTAATCTGGCAGCGCAGTACTTTCACAAGTTTCTCCTCTTAGCTGCAGGCAAAATTGTCGCCTTGGGCCCGGCTGAAGAAGTGCTGACCCGCGAAAACCTCAAGAAGGCCTACGCCAGCGACGTCGTCATCAGCCGTCACCCCATGAATGGGCAACTGCACATTTCCTGGGTACCAACCAAGAACAACTCTGGGGTTTACCCCGCTTACCGACCCGCCGTGCACCTTATCGGGGGCGGCGGGACCGCAGGCCGGATCATGGAGGCGATGGCATACGCTGGCTGGACTGTAACCGCGGGGGTCCTGAACAGGGGGGACACCGACTGGGACCAGGGCCGGTTGTTGGGCATCCAGATGGTCGAGATTCCCCCGTTTGCCCCGATCGGGGAAGAAGACCAGCAGCGCAACCTGGCCCTGATGAAGCAGGCGGACTGCGTACTTGTGGCTGAGGTGCCCTTCGGTCCGGGCAACATCCAGAACCTGTATGTCGTCCAAGAAGCCCAGGCTTGGGGCATGCCCCTCTTTCTGGTCGGGGCTAAACCGGTTGCAGAACGCGATTACACCGGGGGGTTGGCGACCCGTATCTACGAACGCCTGATTGAAAAGGGCGCCTACCTCTTCAAGGAACCGGCCCAGGCCCTTGAGGCCATTGCGGCGGGTGGGGGGCAACGGGAAAGGGGGGCTAGGCGGTGCACACAGCGGGAAAAGTGATCTTCATCACCGGCGGGGCGCGCAGCGGCAAGAGCACGTTTGCCGAGCGCTATGCGCTTGACAGCGGTAAAGAGGTAATCTACGTCGCTACCTCGCCGGTGGTAGATGCAGAGATGCAGCTGCGCATTGCGGCGCACCGACGCCGCCGTCCGGCGAACTGGAAAACGGTGGAAGAGCCGTTCCTGCTGAAGGAGGTTCTTATCGAGTACGGGACTCCCGGCAGGCTTCTTTTGGTGGACTGCGTCACGCTCTGGCTGACCAACCACCTGCTGCAGAAGGCCGGTCTTGACGGCCAGGACCTGCCTTCAGCAGAACAAGCTAACGCCATCCTGCAGGAACTTTTGGACTACGTCCAGACGACCGCCGAGGTTACCTGCACGGTCCTGGCAGATGTAGTGCTTGTTTCTAACGAGGTAGGAATGGGCCTAGTCCCGGAAAATCGGCTGAACCGTATCTTCCGGGACCTGGTCGGCAAGGCCAACCAGTCCTTCGCAGCTGTGGCCGACGAAGTCTATGTCCTTTTTTCCGGTCTGCCGCTCAGGCTCAAGTGAGGTTACTGCTCATGTTCGGAAACAATTGCGCGCAGGTGGTTGTAGCTTTTCTGCTGGATTTGTGGTGGGGCAATCCTCGCTGGCTGCCTCATCCGGTCGTTGCGATCGGAAAGAGTATTTCCTTCCTTGAGAATATTCTGCGATGGGAAAGGCATCCGCCTTTGGTGCAAAAGCTGGCCGGCGCTCTGCTCACCGCTGTTGTGGTTACCGGAACCTATGTCCTGGCCGCGCTTCTTATCCGCTGGGCCGGGCAGGCCTTGGGTCCGGTCCGCTTCCTGCTCAGCACACTGCTTCTCTACACCACGTTGGCCACCCGCAGCCTCAAAGAACATATCCTTGCCGTCCGGGCGGCCCTAAAAGAGGGTAACTTGCGGGAAGCTCGGCAGGCGCTGTCCTTAGTGGTCGGACGCGACACCGAAAAGCTCACTGAAAGCGAAATTGCCAGGGCGGCCATTGAGACAGCCGCCGAGAACGCATCCGACGGCATCGTAGCTCCTCTTTTTTATGCCTTTCTCGGCGGTGCACCGCTGGCTCTGGCGTACAAGGCAGTTAACACCCTCGACTCCATGATCGGTTACCGCAACCAGCGCTACCTCTACTTTGGCTTCGCTGCCGCCAAGCTGGACGATCTGGCCAACTACCTGCCGGCTCGGCTCACAGCCCTGCTCTTGGCCGCGGCTGGGGCCTCCCTGGGACTTAACGTGGCAAGGGTCCTGCAGACCGTGCGCCGGGACGCGCGTAAGCACGCCAGCCCCAACAGCGGCTTCCCCGAGGCCGCTATGGCGGGACTGCTGGGCGTTCGTCTCGGTGGCCTGAATTACTACCAGGGAGTGCCGTCCTTCCACGGTATTCTGGGTGAGGAGGGACAGGCCCCCACACCGGCCCACATCGACCAAGCCCTGGCGGTGGTGCAGGTAGCAGCGTGGTTGGCTTTGGCAACTGGCTTTTTCCTCACGCTAATCAGCGCCTGGGCGGTTGCCCGGTGAAGGGGGGATCCGCCATGCACCGCTGGCTGTACGATTTCAAGAGCGCCTTAACCTTGCTTACTGTACTGCCGGTTCCCGGATTACGCCGCGACGAACTGGAGGCGGAACAGGCGACGGGCTGCGCCCGTTCTACCCGGCTCTTTCCTCTGGTGGGCGCGGTGGTTGGCTTGATCCTGGTGGGCGTCGACGCCGCAGCCAAGCTGTTCTTTTCGTCCGGGGTGCGGGCCGCTTTACTGGTGGCGGCTGCGGCTGCGGTGAGCGGCGGCCTTCACCTTGACGGCTTGGCGGACACCTTCGACGGCCTTTTGTGCCGCAAGGACCGGGAGACAACTCTGCAGATCATGCGCGACAGCCGTATCGGCGCCCTGGGAGCCACCGCCCTTATAATCAGCCTGCTTCTGAGATTTGCCCTTCTCGGTGAGGTTGCCGACTGGCTACGCCCTTACGCCCTCTTGTTCCTGCCCATCGCCGGACGCCAGGCCATGGTCCTGGCCATTGCCCTGCACGGCTACGCGCGCAGCGGCGCGGGCATGGGCCGCCAGTACGCCCTGCAGACGGGACGGCGGGAGGTCTACGCTTCCCTAATCTTGACCGGTCTCATGTTAACCGCTGGATGGTTGCAAGACGCTGCTGCCGGAGCCGGGCGTTTTGTTGTTATCGCGGCGGCAGTCGTCGCGGCGCAGGTAGGGTCTGCCGTTTTTGCCCGCTATGTAGCTGGGCGCCTCGGCGGGCTGACCGGGGATGTCTACGGTGCTGTGAACGAGGTGGCCGAACTTGTTTTCCTGCTGGTTGTAGCTGCTGTTGATTAATTGGGAAGAGGATGAGGGGAATTGCAAGAGGCCAGAGGGTTTGCAGATAAGGCTGGGTCGAGCACTGACCACGGCGGCAACGTTTGGGGGTTGAAGCCGCCATCATGGAGCGGGAACGGTACCTGCCACGGCGGCAACGTTTGGGGAGCCATGCAGGAGTTTAGGTTGCTCCTGGAAGAGGTGTTGGATTTCAGTGCCAACTTGAACCCCCTTGGTCCACCTGAGTCAGTACTGCGTTTGCTGCGGGAACAGGCGGATATGGTACGCCACTACCCTGAACCCCAGTCCAGCACCCTTAAACGAGCCCTGGCAGTGCAGCACGATGTTCCTGCCCGGCAGCTCATCGTGGGCAATGGCGCTGCCGAACTGATTTACCTCCTCTGCCGGGTGCTCAAGCCGGCGAGAGCGCTAATCCCGGTCCCAACCTTTTCGGAATACGAGAGGGCGGTGCGGGCAGTAGGCGGCGAGGTGCAGTTCTTTCCTTTGGGCCCGGAAGCGGATTTTGCCCTACCGCTGGAGACCTTGGTCAGGGTGATTGCAACAGGCGGCTACGACCTGGTTGTTGTCTGTAACCCCAACAACCCCACCGGTACCCTGACTGCCCGGGAGGCGTTGGTGACTCTGGTGAGGGTTGCGGCCCAGGCGGGTACCTTCTTACTTCTAGACGAGTCCTTCATTGGGTTTCTGCCTGACCGGGGAGCGGTAAGCCTCATAGGAGATGTTCAGGACGGAAGCTCTAACCTTTTCATCCTTAACTCTTTGACCAAACTTTACTGTCTACCAGGGTTACGGCTCGGCTACGGGATCGGACCTGAAGCCATCATCAAGGAGATGGAAGGAGGCCGGGATCCCTGGAGCGTCAACGCCCCCGCCCAACTCGCCGGCCTGGCCTGCCTGGACGAGGTTGAATACGTGCAGAAGAGCGTTGCCCTGATGAGCGAGCAGCGTGCGGTGTTGTTCCAAGGGCTAGGCAGCATCCCCGGGGTCAAGCCTTATCCCTCCGCCGCGAACTTCCTCCTCTGCGACCTCCGCGCCAGCGGGATCACTGCTCCTGCGGCCCGTAAAGCCCTGGGGTGCCGGGGGATTCTGATCCGGGATTGCTCGAATTTTCCCGGGTTGGACCAGTACTACGCCAGGGTGGCAGTCCGGATGCCGGCAGAAAACCAGAGGCTGCTTACCGAACTGCGGGCGGTCCTCGAATCACCGGGCAAAACCCACTCGAACGCGACTTATGGTTATTGAGAAGGAGTGAAAGCCTGTGAGCGGTAAGGCTATTATGGTGCAGGGCACCAGCTCGAGCGTTGGCAAGAGCGTGATCGTCACCGCTTTATGTCGCATTTTCCGCCAGGACGGTTGGAAAGTAGCGCCCTTCAAGTCGCAGAACATGTCCTCATATTCGTACGTCGCGCCTGATGGGCTGGAAATGGCGCGGGCGCAGGCGCTTCAGGCCGAGGCGGGCGGAATTCAAGTGGAAGCGGTTATGAACCCGATACTCCTCAAGCCCGGCGCCGACCACGTCGCCCAGGTGGTGCTGCTCGGCCGGCCCGTGGGGCACTTAGGTGCTGGGGAGTATCGGGATCGCTACGTTCCCACCGTCCTGCCGGCGATTGAGGAAGCCCTGCGCAACCTCCTCGAGCGCTTTGACATAGTCGTCATCGAGGGAGCCGGCAGCCCGGCGGAAGTCAACCTCAAAGATCGGGACATCGCTAACATGAAGGTAGCGGAATTGGCAAACGCGCCGGTGCTTTTAGTGGGCGACATCGACCGGGGCGGGATGTTCGCCTCCTTGGTTGGTACCCTCGAACTTCTGGAGCCGGTGGAGAGGGAGCGGGTGGCGGGTTTCATCGTCAACAAGTTCCGGGGCGACATCGGCCTTTTACAACCTGGCCTAGCGTACCTGGAAAAACGCACGGGCAAGCCCGTTCTTGGCGTGCTGCCTTTCTTTACCGAGCGTCTTGTGGAGGAGGAAGATACGGCGTCGCCCGCAAACGGCCTCCGACAGGCCGAAGGGGCCTTCCCCTCTCTCGAGGTTGCCGGCCTCGGCCAAAGCCCGGAACGGGAACGGAGGTACGACCGTTTAGCCGCGCTGGTACGGCAGAACCTCAACGTGGCTTACTGTTACCAGCTGTTGGGCCTGGCGCCACCAGCACCATGACGAGCCGGTTCGTGTTCTTCGACCTGGATGGCACCCTCTACGATTTTCCTGCCTGTGCTGAGGAGGCCCTCACGGAAACCTTGACCCAGGCTTCCCGGGAGTTCGACCTTTCCCCGGAGGCCATTCCGCTCGTATCTTTGCTGCAACTCGATAGCGGAGGTGAAACGTGCGATGCTGGCTCGGGCCAGGGCCCCCGGAACCTGCGGTGAGCTGGTGCAGGGCTCCATTGCCGGGGTTGATTTTCTGGTGACCTGCCCGGTGGACCTCTGGTCCTCCGTGGAAGTTTTCTTGTCTGCGGCAAGCGCAGGCGAATCTACCTGGAATGATGGTTACCACCGCAAAACTGCTTTGGCCGTGCGGCAAACGCTGGGCTACCTCGGGTACACCGGGCCGCTGCCGCGTCTCCGGGTTTCTTCGTCCATCCCCCGGGGAAAAGGCATGGCCAGCAGCACGGCCGACATCGCCGCCGCCTGCGTGGCCACAGCTCGCGCCCTGAAGCAGGAGATCGGTCCCGCCGAGGTGGCCTCCATCGCCCTAGCGATCGAGCCCAGCGACGGGCTGATGTACCCAGGCATCGCGCTTTTCGATCACCGCCGGGGCAGGCTGTGCCGGGTCTTGGGCAACCCGCCGCCCATGGACGTGATCATCGTCGATCCAGGCGGTACCGTCGACACCATCGCCTTCAACCACTGCCCCGAGTTGGCCGAACTGAACCGTCGTAAAGAACCTGAGGTGCGTGAGGCCCTGCGGCTGGTTGAGGAAGGTCTTGCCCGCGGTGATCCGGAAGCCATCGGCGCCGGCGCCACTTTGAGCGCCAGAGCTAACCAAAACATTTTGGAGAAGCCAATGCTGGAAAAGGTTATTCGCCTCGGCCAGGAGCTAAGGGCGGTCGGCGTAGCCGTTGCCCACAGCGGCACGGTGCTGGGCATTCTCTTCGACCAGCGCAGGCGGCCGGATGAAGACGCTGCGCGTTATATTGGTGCTAAGTTGGGGTTTCCTACCCTTTACACCACGATTATCGGTGGTGGGGTGCGCTAGATAAAGCGGGAGGAGGTAAAACATGATGAGACTAACTCTTGAGGAGACCAGAAAAAAGATCGGTCATCTGGACGAGAAGGCGATGGCCGCCGCTCAGAGGCGCCTGGACAGTTTAACCAAGCCCAAGGGAAGCTTGGGGGTGCTGGAAGACCTGGTAGTGCGCCTGGCAGGGATCACCGGTACAGCTCTGCCCGAAGTTAAAGATAAGGCCGTAATAGTTATGGCCGGAGATCACGGGGTGACGGCAGAAGGAGTGAGTGCCTACCCCAGCTCAGTAACCGCGCAGATGGTACAAAACTTCGTAAACGGAGGCGCAGCCATCAACGTGCTGGCCCGGCATGTAGGCGCGCGGGTCGTGGTGGTTGATGTCGGCGTGGCCTCTGACCTGGATTCTGCCGGGGTGATTTGCCGGAAGGTGCGGCGTGGAACCGGCAACATAGCTACGGGGCCGGCCATGACCCGGGAAGAAGCCGTCATCGCCCTGGAACACGGGATTGAGGTGGCGGCACAGGAGATCGCTAAAGGGGTTAATCTCATCGCTACCGGGGACATGGGGATTGGCAACACCACCCCCAGCAGTGCCATCCTGGCCGCCTTCAGTGGTTTCCCGGTGGCCAAGCTGATTGGCCGCGGTACCGGGATCGACGATGAACGGCTCCGCCTCAAGGTGGCGGCAGTTGCGAAGGCCCTGAAGGTGAACCAGCCTGATCCCCGCGATGCATTTTCCGTCTTACATAAGGTGGGCGGTTTCGAGATCGCCGGCCTGGCAGGAGTGATTTTGAGCTGTGCCGCGCACAGGGTGCCCGTGGTCATTGACGGTTTCATCTCCAGCGCAGCGGCCCTTGTTGCCGGCAAACTTGAGCCGAAAGCCTGCGACTTTATGATCGCATCGCACCTTTCGGAAGAGCCGGGCCACAAGTACATGCTCGAGCTGCTGGATCTTAAGCCCATACTGCAGATGCGAATGCGGCTGGGCGAGGGTACCGGCGCCGTCCTGGCCATGAACCTCGTGGAGACCGCCTGCAAGCTTCTGCGCGAGATGGCCACCTTTGCCTCCGCCGGCGTGGCTGAAGCCCCCTAATTGTGGCGAGTTAAGTATGTCAACAAGATAGGAGATGAAATAGCTTGTCGATTAAAGATTTGCCTTTCTTCTGTTCCTGGAGCGGTGGCAAAGATGCCTGCCTGGCCCTGTATCGCGCCCTGCGGGCCGGCGGCAAACCTGGCCTCCTGCTCACCATGCTGGCGGAAACGGGCACCGAGACGCGGGCCCACGGCCTGCCCCGCGAGGTGATCCAAAAACAAGCGCTCGCTCTCGGCATTCCACTTGTTACCCGGTCGGCGACGTGGGGCGATTATGAGCAGGTATTCCTCTCCGCCCTTACCCAGTTCAAGCAAGAAGGAATCCAAGCCGGAGTTTTCGGAGACATCGACCTTCAGGAGCACCGCGCTTGGGTCGAGAAGGTCTGTGCCTCTGCCGGCCTGCGCTCCTTTCTGCCCCTTTGGCAGGCTACCCGCTACGAACTGTTGCGCGAGTTCATAGAGGCCGGTTTCCAGGCTACAATCATCTCGGTCCGCGAGGGAGTTTTAGACAAGAGTTTCCTGGGGAAAACCCTGGATTGGCAGGTCATTGCCGAACTGCAAGAGCAAGGAATAGACCCATCCGGAGAACAGGGCGAATACCACACCGTCGTCACCGCCGGCCCTATCTTCTCCTTCCCCATTAGGCTTGCCCTGAAACAACAAATCCCCCGCGACGGACACTGGCAGCAAGAGGTCGCCGTATTGGAATGAGAAAAAGCCGCGCACCTTGCGCAGCTACTATGTGTGCGCCCGGCATGGGCGTTAACCGGGTGGTGAAAGTCCACTGCAGGCGAGGCAGCACGAGTCTGCTAGCCAAGGGCAAGGGTGTCCGTCGCGAGGCGGAATCTGAAGGAAGCCGGCGGCAAACCTCCGGCCCGCGGACCACAAACCCCAGGCGAGGCTAGTGGCAAGCACCTTTTTCGGCTCGAAGAGCTCTTCGTCGCGGAAGTCCCGGTGGGCGACGATCATGACCACCTTCCTGCCGGCCAGGCTCCCCGCAAACAGCGGTGCATTTTTCTGAGCGTGCCCGCAGCTGGCCGCCAGCGCCGCCGCCAGCACGGCGCAGGCCAGCAACATCGAAACCTGGCTGGACAGGATGCTCGGCGGTGGGGGTGTCTAGCCTCTGCCTATGCTTACAGCGGCCGGGTGGACGCGGCCTTTCGGGGGACTTCGCTTCGAGAAAAATCTTCGTAACATGGGTGAAGAAGGAGGAATTTTAAATGCTATGGCGTATATATCCCCGTATATTACCTGTATATTACCTGGCATGAAGCTAGGTGTTTAGTTATCAAACTTAACTTGGTTACATAAAAAGGATCTAAGTAAGGTTTAATGAGAACCATGGAGGTTCTGCGGAAGCGTGGAGCTTTTTCCATGGTTTTTTATTTTGCTAGCTGGCAATTTATTGGGGGGAAGAGATTATGTACAGGATTACCGCTATTGTATGGCACAGTCATGCCACAACGCTGCGTAAGGCAGCAACAAAGGTAGCGGGACAACTTGCAGTTAAGGTATATTCCGCCCGCAATTTGCAGGAAGGCAAGGAAGACCTGGACAATGCCCGTGCAGATCTGGTAAGTGCAGATCTTGCCTTTTTGTACCGTTCTACGGGCGAGACAATCTGGGATGAGCTGGAAGGGACTGTGCGCGAGCTTCACCGGCCGGTGGTCTGCGTGGCCCACGACCCGGCTCTGTGGACCCTTTCTACCGTACCGGCAGAGGTGGTGGCCAGGTGCTACTCCTACATAGTGCAGGGCGGGGAGGAGAACTTTGCCCGCATGCTCCGCTACGTGGCGGCGGTAGCCCTTGGCGCACCCTTTGCAGTGGAAGAACCCCTGGTTTACCCCTGGGAAGGGATTTACCATCCGGACGCCCCTGCCCACTTCACCACGGTAGAAGATTACCTGAATTGGTACAGGCGAGAGGTTCCGCTGGTCGGGCTTCTTTTTGCCCGCAACCAGTGGGTAAACAAGACCCTGGCTGTAGAGGACGCCCTCATCCGGGCGCTGGAAGCGAGGGGCCTCGGCGTTATCCCGGCCTTCTGTTATTCCCTTAAGGACGAGGGACTGGGTACTAAGGGAGCAGGCGAAGTAGTCCGGGATTTTTTCCTGGGGGTGGACGGCAGGCCGCGGATCGTGGCCATGGTGAAGCTGCTTTCATTCTTTCTGACGGCCCGGGCACAGACGGATGACTTTCTCCGGGAGGGAGTAGCCGCCTCCGGCGTCGAGCTCTTGAAACAACTTGGGGTGCTGGTTTTCCAGCCCGCCGTTTCCTTCTACAAAACGGTAGAGGAGTGGGCGGCTGACCCCCAGGGGTTGGGGCAGGACATCGCCTGGTCGGTTGCCCTGCCGGAGTTCGAAGGGGTTATCGAGCCGGTCTTCTTAGGCGCCTGCCGCAGGGAAGGGGATCTAGAAATCAGGCAGCCAGTACCGGAACGCGTGGAGCGCATCGCCGGCCGGGTGGCCAACTGGGTGCGCTTGCAGCAAAAGCCGGTGAGCGAGCGGCGGGTGGCCTTTATCCTGCACAACAACCCCTGCGCTTCCGTAGAGGCCGCGGTGGGCAGCGGGGCACACCTGGACACCCTGGAAAGCGTGGCCCGCATCTTGAAACAGATGCACGAGGCAGGTTATGCTGTCGAGTTTCCAGCCAGCGGGAAAGAGCTTATCGACACCATAATGGAGCGCAAGGCCATCTCGGAGTTCCGCTGGACTACTTCCGACGAAATTGTTTCTAAAGGCGGGGCGTTGAAGCTGATGCCGGTGGAAGAGTACCGGCAATGGTTCGATACCCTTTCTTCCCGGGTTAAGGAGAGGCTGACCGAGGCCTGGGGAAACCCACCGGGGGAGGCCAAAAACGGTATCCCAGCAGCCATGGTTTACCACGGTCAGATCGTCATTACCGGTGTGCAATACGGCAATGCGGTGGTCTGCGTCCAACCCAAGCGTGGGTGTGCCGGGGCACGCTGCGACGGGCAGGTTTGCAAGATCCTGCACGACCCGGACGTCCCACCCCCGCACCAGTATCTAGCTACATACCGCTGGCTGGAGCGGGAATTCGGCGCGGACGTGATTGTGCACGTGGGCACCCATGGGAACCTGGAGTTCTTGCCCGGCAAAGGCGTGGGCCTCTCCGGGGAATGTTATCCCGACCTGGCCATTGGCACCTTACCTCACCTATATATCTATAACGCCGACAACCCACCTGAGGGTACCATTGCCAAGCGGCGCAGCTACGCCACGCTGGTGGACCACATGCAGACGGTTCTAACCCAGGGCGGTCTCTACAACGAGCTAGCCGAGCTGGACCGTTACCTGGAGGAATACGATAAGGCCCAGATCGCCGACCCCGCCAGGGCGCATACCTTACAACACCTGATTATTGAAGAGATAAAAAAGACCAACCTGGATAAACAGGTTCCCCTCGAGGGAGGGCACGAAAACTTTGACTTGATTGTTGAAAAGGCCCATGCTGTGCTTTCTGTCATTCGCAACACCCAGATCCAGGACGGGCAGCACATCTTTGGCGAGATCCCGAAAGGCGAGCGCCGCGTAGAGTTCCTCAACGCCATCCTGCGGCATGATGCGGGGGAGGACGTTTCCCTCCGGCGGACGGTGGCCAAACTGATGGACCTTGAACTGGCCGAACTCCTTGATAATCAGGAAAGGGTATCCATTAAACACGGCAAGTCCTACGGGGCGCTCCTGGAGAAGGTTGATGCGGTTTCTAAAGCCTTTATCAGCATCTTCCTCCAGGGGCGGGCTGTTACGACGGACGATGCGGCGGCAGCCCTTGGTGAGGCTCTCCTGGCTCCGGAACATCTTAAGGAACTGAACAGTCTCTTGCCCCGGGTACTGGACCTCAATAAACGGGTGGAAGCCTCGGGCGAAATCGAAGCGCTCCTGGACGGCTTTAGCGGCCGCTATATTCCCGCCGGACCGTCCGGGCTTATCACCCGTGGCCGGGATGACGTGTTACCAACCGGGCGCAATTTCTACTCCCTGGACCCCCACCGTGTCCCGACAAGGGCGGCTTGGGAAGTAGGGAAACGCCTGGCAGAAAAGGTGCTAGAGAAACACCTCACTGAAGAGGGGCGCTACCCGGAGAATATTGCCATTTACTGGATGTGTAACGACATCATGTGGGCCGACGGCGAGGGCCTGGGGCAGATGCTTTACCTCTTGGGCTGCCGCCCCAGTTGGCTCCCCAACGGCCGCGTAGGGGGTATCGAGGTTATCCCGCTGAGAGAACTCAAACGCCCGCGCGTCGATCTCACGGTACGCGTCTCGGGAATTACCCGGGATAACTTCCCGAACTGCATCGAACTCTTAGACGAGGCCATCCGGACCGTGGCCGTCCTGGACGAGCCGCCGGAGCAAAACTACGTCCGCAAGCACACCTTAGAGCAGTTGGGCGGGCAGAACGACCCGCAGGCCTGGAGAAACGCGACCTTACGCATCTTCGCCTCCAAGCCGGGCACCTACCAGGCCGGGGTCAACCTGGCCGTTTACGCCTCGGCCTGGAAAGAGGAGAGCGATCTGGCTGACATCTTCGTTTACTGGAACGGCTACGCCTACGGCAAAGGGGTTTACGGTAAGGAAGCCTTCAAGCAGCTCCAGTCAAACCTGAAAACGGTAGACGTTACTTACAACAAAGTGGTCACCGACGAATACGACCTCTTTGGCTGCTGCTGCTACTTCGGCACCCACGGTGGCATGACCGCGGCGGCGCGGGTAGCCTCGGGCAAGGAGGTACGTACTTACTACGGCGATACCAGGGAACCGGAACATGTGGAGGTAAGGACCCTGGCCGACGAAATCCGGCGGGTGGTCAGGACCAAGCTGCTTAACCCCAGGTGGATCGAGGGACAGAAACGACACGGGTACAAGGGGGCCGGCGATATCTCCAAGCGCATCGGGCGGGTATATGGCTGGGAGGCCTCCACCCGTGAGGTAGATGACTGGATCTTTGACGATATTACCAGGACTTTTGTGCTCGAGGAGGAAAACCGCAAGTTTTTTGAGGAACACAACCCGTGGGCCTTGGAGGAAATTGCCCGCCGCCTCCTGGAGGCCCACCAGCGCGGCCTCTGGAATGCGGACCCTGAAGTGCTGGCAGGATTAAAAGAGCACTACCTCGAGATCGAGGGCTGGCTGGAAGAAAAGATGGGCGACGTGAAGGGCGAGTTTCAAGGCGGCGCCATCGACATCCTCACCGCCGAGGAAGTGGTCGACTGGGGCGCCAAAATGCGGGAGATAAAGGCCAAGTTAGGGAGATAAGATGGTAAATAATGGAAGCCTAATAACCTTGAGCAGAATCAGTAAGGAGGTAAGTCGATGAAGAAGGTAATCCTGACAGGCTTAGTTCTCGTTTGCTTTATAGCATCTCTTGCCGCTGGCTGTGCGCCAAAAGAGCAGGCAGCACAGTCAACGCCGAAAACCATTACCGTTATTGACGCGCTGGAGAGGGAGGTGACAATAAAGCAGCCGGTAGAGCGCATTGTCACTCTTGGGGGGTATGACGCCGAAGTTATATGTCTACTCGGAGAAGGAGACAGGATAGTTGGTATTTCTGATTGGATGCCAAAGCAAGACTACTATAAGATAATCCTTCCTCAGCTTGCTGAAAAACCAGTGGTTGGGAGTGGACAAGCACTTAACTACGAAAAAGTGATTGAGCTTAAACCCGATTTAGTCATCTGCTGGCATTATCACGCTGCCCAGATTGATGAGAAGCTGCCTGACTCTATTGCCGTAGTGGCACTTGACCTTTATGACCCCCGCACTTTCGTAGAGGAGATGAAAAAGCTTGCTTATATCCTCGGAAAAGAGAAGGAGGCAGAAAAGTATCTCCGTGATTTCTACGACAAGTATACCAATCTTGTCGAATCTAGGACAAAAGCCTTGTCTGAGAATCAAAGGCCGAGAGTTTACTGGGAGCGCTTAAAACCATACGAGACTTATGGAAGTAAAGCGTATCTTACGTCCCTAATAGCGATGGCTGGGGGAAGAAACATATTCACTGATGCGGAATTTGACCTAACTGTAGTAAGTCCTGAAAAGGTTGTGGAGAAAAATCCGGAGATCATCGTTAGATATACAAGCTCCACTGACCCCGAGGTGGGCTTTGGCACAGATAGACCAGATAAAGCAAAGATGATGAGAGAAGAACTTCTAAGCCGCCCAGAGTTAGCTACGACCGAGGCAGCGAAAAATAAGAGGGTTTACCTGTATGCTATAGAGTTGAATTTAGGTACACTGCAGCCTGTGGGGCTTCTATACGCAGCAAAGATTCTTCAGCCGGATTTGTTCAAGGACATCGACCCCACAGCAGCTCTCCACGAACTTCTCCGGGAATATTTCGGTTCGCAATTTGATCCCACTAAACACGGCGTTCTCGTATATCCGCCATTAAAGTAAGAAAGAAAACAGGAGCGCAAAGAAGCATGGGCTTATTCGCAAGAATAAATGGCGCGCTGCCCGAAGCGAGTTTTACGGCCATCACGGCGGCCTAGGTCAGCCGATTGGGGAGCTATAAAATGCGGGAAAGAAAAATTAGGGGGTAGAAAAATGACTAGGAAGTGGATAGCGTTCGGTCTTATTATCACGCTTGTTATGGCTGTTGCCTTCTTGGGTGGGTGTGGACAGAAACCGACCCCCGCCAAGTCCGGCACGGTTACTATTACCGACTCTACCGGGAAAACGGTGGAGGTGCCTTCGTCCGTTAACCGAGTATTGGTGCTGAACGGAGATGCAGCCGAAGCCATGCGTATCCTCAAGGTTCAAGAGACTATTGTGGGGGTAGGGGATACAGTGCAGCAGAACCCTTACTTGGGTTTGCAGGACAAGCCGGTGGTGGGCAAGTGGAATAACCCCAGCCTGGAAAAGATCGTGGAGCTCAAGCCGCAGGTGGTGATCACCTTCGGCAAGTGGCCCGGATCAGAGCTGGAGCAGAAGTTGGAGCCGACGGGCATCAAGGTGGTGCGGCTGGACTTCTACAAGCCCGAGACCTACGACAGCGACCTGCGCGCCCTGGCCAAGATGTTCGGGAAGGAAGAAGAGGCGGAGAAGTTCATCAAGTGGAAGCAGGAGAAAATGGCCCTGCTGCGCGACAGGCTTAAGGGCCTAACCGAGAAGGATAAGCCGCGCGTCTTTGCCATCTGGGAAAGCGCCCTGGAGAAAGGTGCTTGGAAGACCTACGGCCAGGGCACGGCAACCAACCAGGCCATTGAGATGGGTGGAGGAGCCAACATAGCGGGGGAGCTCAAAGAGTATCCTGAGGTGAGTTCCGAGTGGATCTTGCAAAAGAATCCCCAGGCGATCGCAATAGGGGTTATACAAGATAAAGGATTGGGTTACACGGCCACCGACTTTGCTGGGGCCGAGGCACTGAAAAAGACGGTCCTGCAGAATCCCGTCCTAGGCAAGACCGAAGCGGCCAAGGAGCGGCGCGTCTACCTTCTGAGCACCGAGCTTCTGGGTGGGGACAAAAGTTACCTCGGGGCCCTTTTCCTAGCCAAGTGGTTCTATTCCGATCGCTTCAGCGATGTCAAGCCGGAGCAGATTTTGCAGGGGTACCTCGAAAAGTGGCTCGGCGTGCCCTTCAAGGGTAAGTGGGCTTATCCCGAAAGCTGAAGGAGGTGGGTGTAAGTGAGGTTCTGGCGAAGTGCCTTTCTGCTGGTTCTGATCCTGGCCCTTCTGGGGCTTAGCAGCGGATGCCGGGGGAGCCAGCCGGCAGCGGTAGGGGAGAAGGTACGGAAGATCACCATCACCGACTCTTACGGGCGTCAGGTGGAGGTTTTCTCCGCCCCCAGCCGGATAGTGAGCCTCAATTCTAACGTCACGGAGATGCTCTATGCCTTGGGAGCGGGCGACCAGATAATTGCTGTCTCGGATGACCAGCAGTTTCCTCCGAAGGTGAAGGAAAAAGAGACGGTGGGCCCCGCCTTCACTCCCAGCGCTGAGAAGATCATTGCCCTGCGCCCTGACGTGGCTTTTGCCTACGGCCCTTCCGGGGGTCCGGCGCTTAAGGAAGAGATCGCGGAGCAAATTGGGGCGGCGGGTATTCCTCTGGTTTTCCTCGATCTTTACAAGCCCCAGACCTTCTCTTCCGATCTGCGCACCTTGGCCAAAATTGTGGGCCAGGAAAAGAAGGCGGAAGAGTACCTGACCGTAGTGGACAGGTACCGCCGGCTGCTGGATGAGCGGCTGCAGAAGGTCAAACCGGAGGAAAGGGTAAGAGTGTATCTTGAGGGGCGGACGGGAGATTACGTTACCTATTCCAAGGGGAGCGGCGGAGACGAGCGCATAGCTTTAGCGGGAGGAGCAAACGTGGCTGCCAACGAGCCGGGCAAATACCCCAGGGTGAGCCCCGAGTGGGTGCTAAAAAAGAACCCGGAGGTGGTGATCAAAGAGATCCTGAAGGACAAGGCCCCCATGGGTTACGGCGTCACGGATACGAAGAAGCTCGAAGAAATACGCACGGCAATCATGAAGCGGCCGGGCTGGGACAAGCTGGAGGCGGTCAAGCGAGGACGTGTCTATCTGATCTCTACCGAACTAAGCGGCTCGCCGCGCGACATAGTCCTGCTCTGCTATTACGCCAAGTGGTTCTACCCCGAATTGCTTGCCGATTTGGAGCCGCAAGCCGTTTGCCGAGAGCTCTTGACCAAGTTCTACGGACTGGAACCCAAAGGGGTCTGGGTCTATCCGGAAAAGTGATGAGGGGCGGGCTATGAGTATCCTGGCGGAGCTCGAAGGGTTTTTGGAAAAGGACATAACGGCCATCAAGTCGGTTTACTCGCGGCATACCGGCCGCAAGGCTTTCTTCCTGCTCTCTCTGGTTGGTGTGCTTCTACTAGGGGTGCTTTTTTCGGTGGCCGTGGGAGCCGCCGGGATAAGCATCCGGGACGTGCTGGGAGCCATTCTCTCTCACGTCGGGCTTAAGGTTTTTCCGACGAATGACCTGACCGAGACGGTGGTCTGGCAGCTCCGCCTTCCCCGTATCCTTTTGGCGGTCTTGACCGGGATAAGCTTGGCCGGGGCGGGAGCGGTGATGCAGGGGGTGCTGCGCAACCCTCTGGTTTCTCCTTACACCTTAGGGCTTTCCAGCGGAGCGGCCTTCGGGGCGGCACTGGCCATCGTTTTGGGCACTGGAATTCTGGGCAGCAGTTACCTCGTTCTTTCTAAGTGGTTGATCGTCGGCAACGCCTTCATGTTTGGAGCGCTGACCATGGTTTTGGCTTACCTCTTGGCCACTTTCAAAGGCCTGGCCCCGGAGGTCCTGGTCCTGGGAGGGGTGGCTATTGGCTACCTCTTCCAGGCAGGAGTATCGCTCTTAAAATATATATCCAACCACGAAGCCTTGCGAGAGCTAGTGGTCTGGTTGATGGGCGGATTCTGGGGAGCCAGCTGGGAGGCGGTGACTATTCTTTTCCCCATAGTCCTGCTGGGCATCGGGGGCTTGATCTACTTTGCCTGGGACTTGAACGTGCTGGGTGCGGGAGAAGAAGTAGCAGCCAATTTAGGGGTCAAGATCAGGCGGGTGCGCCTTCTGACCCTGGGCTTCGCCACTTTGGTGGCTTCGGCGGCGGTGGCCTTCACCGGGATCATCGGCTTCATCGGGCTGGTCTCGCCCCACATCTGCCGCATGGTCATCGGCAGCGACAACCGCTTTCTGCTTCCGGCCTCTTGTCTCATGGGAGCAGTGCTGCTCCTCCTTTCGGATACCCTGGCCCGGACCATCATAGCGCCCACCGAACTGCCGGTAGGGATCATCACCGCCTTCATGGGTTCTCCCTTCTTCATCTACTTGCTGATTAAGAAAAGACGCCAGTGGTGGGGGTGAAAGGTAAGGATGCTGGAAAGCAAGCATTTGGTGGCGAAGGTTGCTTTAGGAGTCTTTTTGCTAGCCCTTCTGGTGGCAGGGTGCGGGTCTGGTACCAAAACCAAAGGGGCGGGTCCCCAGAAGATACCGGTAAAGGAGTGCCTGGTCACTGCCAGCGGGCAGGTGGAGGAGCGTGAGGTTTTGGTTCCTTCTCCACCCAACCGGGTAGTGGTTTTGGGGGGTGGTTATGTGGCAGAAATTCTCCAAGCTCTTGGTGTTCAGGATAAGGTGGTGGCGGTTGACGAGCACACCAAGACCAAGGTAGCCTGGCCGGACTACGTAGCTAAACTGCCTAGTGTGGGACCCTCCAACACTCCCAATGTGGAGGAGATCTTGGCCCTAAAGCCAGATCTGGTGGTTGAGGAGTTCCTGGAGCCCAAGGTGAAGGAGCAGCTTCAGGCAGCGGGGATACCTACGTTGAAGATTTACGGCTACAAGACGGAACTTTTGGGGGACGAGATCAGGACGCTGGGGAAAGTTTTTGAAGCTGAAAAGCGAGCTGAGGAGTATGCCAGCTTTATCGAGCAGCAGTGGAATGAGGTTAAGCGGCACGTGGCCGGGTTACCGGATGTGCAGAAGCCCAAGGTTTACTGGGAGTCGAGCTTGGGGAACTGGAAGACGAACGGAAAGGGGTCTGGCGCCCATCCCTTGATCGAGTGGGCCGGAGGGGTGAACGTAGCGGCAGAGCTCGGCACTTCCTATCCTACAGTTACGCCGGAATGGGTGGCAGCTAAAAATCCGGACGTCATTATCAAGTACGCGGGAGCTCCTGCCATGGGCTGGAAAGGTGACAACAAGAAGCTGGAGGAGATCCGCCAGGAAATCATGAATCGGCCGG
The DNA here is from genome assembly GCA_014360065.1 of Clostridia bacterium. Classification (NCBI taxonomy): domain Bacteria; kingdom Bacillati; phylum Bacillota; class Clostridia; species Clostridia bacterium. Next base: position 27,051 of record JACIYF010000029.1, read on the forward strand.
CGCTGAAGAATACCAACGCGGTAAAGAACGGCCGGATATACCTGATAAGCGATAAGATTACCTGTGCTCCTCGGGGAGCGGCGGGGATATACTACTTGGCCAAATGGCTTCACCCGGAGCTCTTCAAAGATGTGGATCCTGAGGCAGTGTATCGGGATATGCTGGAGCGGCTGTACGGGGAGGAGCTGAAGGGGATCTGGGTATATCCACAGAAGTAGGTGGAGGGGAAATGCGTCTGGAAGTAAAGG
>JACIYF010000030.1 GCA_014360065.1 Clostridia bacterium
TCGATAACGGTGAAATCCTTCCAGGCCTCCTCATCTAGGCGAATAGCTGCCTCTAACCCGAAGGTGCGTTCCACCGCTTGGAACCAGAGGCCATCGTGGGCCAGCCACAGCTTAGCGGCGTCGGCAAGCAGCTCCCGACCTTGCGTTTTCTCCTCTGTCATCACTGATTTCCCCTCTCTCCTTATTAGTTACACCGCTCTTCTTGCCCCAATGCATTTCTGCATTGGCATTCACCATCACTTCATTATAACATGCGAAATCCGTGCCAACCTGTTTTATGGCTGACCTGGAGATTCCAACTACCTGCGCTCCGAGGGCTGAAACCGTGAGACTTTTTTATCTGTGCTCCCAGTGCGAGGGCCATGAGTGGACCTGCTGAAAAAGGTTTACTGGTGCAAAGGTGATCTGATCCACGGGAACGCTCCTGGGGATGAAGCCCTAGCGGTTTAGGTTCCTGCCTTTAATGCAGTATTGCATTGGCCGATGCTATTCTGCACTTATGCGGAAGTTAACCTTTGTCTTTGGTTTTAGGTGGGAAAATCTTCGGAACACCTGATTTATCTAGTTATCTTGCAGCCTTGGCACCCTGTCCTGAATCCTGGTATGCGTTTTGCATGAATTAGAAAGCGATCTAGGGATTGAGTTGTAGAGTGAGTTTCCGAGCAAAGGAGGGTGTATCTTGGTCGACTGGGCTATGGCCGGGGAAGTGGCGTTGAGCGGCGTGCTGGGCGTATTTGCGGTTATGGTTGTGCTTGAGGTAGCTATCCAAATTAGCTCCGCTGTCATCCGTCGCATCGAAGCTGGCTCACAAGCCAATCACAAAAACTAAGTGAGGGTGGGATCATGGCAGTACTCCAGAACATTGTTTACTCCAGCGGCCTTATCCATTTAACCTGGGGCAATATAGTAATGTGGCTGATTGCCTTTGCCCTACTTTACTTGGCTATTAAGAAAGAATTTGAGCCTCTATTGCTTTTACCTATTGGTTTTGGGATCCTGGCCACCAACTTGCCGGTCACCTTTCTTATGAAGCCGGGCGAGGGGCTATTGTGGCGGTTCTTCCACTATGGTGTAGAGTGGGAAGTTATTCCGCCCCTGATCTTTCTTGGCATCGGAGCGCTTACGGATTTTGGTCCTATGATTGCCAATCCCAAAACCATCCTCTTGGGCGCCGGTGCCCAGGTGGGGGTATACATCACTTTCTTTGGCGCCCTGCTTCTGGGATTCAACCTCGACCAAGCTGCGGCCATCAGCATCATCGGCGGAGCTGACGGCCCCACCACCATATATGTTGGGTCAAAACTGGCTCCGGAGCTGATCGGGGCCACCGCGGTGGCAGCCTACTCCTACATGGCCATGGTTCCCCTCATCCAGCCTCCGATTATGAAGCTCTTGACCACCCCGGAAGAGCGGAAGATAGTCATGAAGCAGCTCAGGCCGGTGAGCCGGCTGGAGAAGATCTGCTTTCCTATCGTTACCACGCTGGTAATCAGCCTGTTAGTGCCGACTGCGGCTCCGCTAATGGCTATGTTCATGCTGGGCAACCTGTTTAGGGAGTCGGGAGTGGTGGAGCGCCTGTCCGGTGCCGCCCAAAATGAACTGTTGAACATTATTACCATTTTTCTCGGTATATCGGTTGGAGCCACCATGACCGCCGAGAACTTCCTGCGGCCGCAGGCGCTATTCATCTTTTGCCTAGGGTTGGTTGCCTTTGCCGCCTGCACCGCCGCCGGGATCCTGCTGGCCAAGTTCATGAACTTGTTCCTCAAGGAGAAGATTAACCCCTTGATCGGGGCAGCTGGGGTGTCGGCAGTGCCCATGTCGGCGCGGGTGGCACACAGGGTGGCATCGGAAGCCAACCGCCGGAACTACATCCTCATGCACGCTATGGGGCCCAACGTGGCGGGGGTAATCGGCACGGCGGTCGCTGCAGGGATATTCATTGCCTTGTTGCAGTGAGGGCGCGGAGCCGGAAGGAAAGCTATATAGGGCTTAATATGCAGCGCGGAGGTGAGCAAGGAGCAAGCTGGTTGCTGCCTGATCAGTCATTAAGAAGCTGGGAAAATTAGAACCAAAAGTATAAGACAAGGAGGTAGTGAGTATGCCAGATCTGGTGTCGCCGATGGCTGGGAAAGTTGTAGAGGTAGAGGTCAAAGTAGGTGATCAAATAGAGCTCGACCAGGAAGTAATGGTGTTGGAGTCCATGAAGATGGATGTACCGGTTTACGCTGATGTGGAAGGTAAGGTGAAGGAGATTAAGGTTAAGCCGGGGGACCAAGTTAACCAAGGGGATACCTTGGCGGTGCTGGAATAGGCAGGCGAAGTGAGCCTTGGACACGAGCCTAGCGGATTGGGATGCCAACGATGGTTAGCTAGCGGGAGCACCAAGTACTATTCGCGAGGGGAGGAGAAACCTCATGGAGTTTGCTTTGAACGATGAACAGAGAATGCTTCAGGAGACGGCGCGCAAGTTTGCCGAGAACGAGATCCTGCCAACCCTAGAGCAGGACGAAAAGGAGCACCGCTTCCGCCCGGAGCTGGTAAGGAAGATGGGGGAGCTGGGCTTCTTTGGCTGCGCCATTCCCGAGGAGTACGGCGGCAATGGCTACGGTTTCTTGGAGTCGGTCCTGATGGCCGAGCAAGTGGCCAAGGTCAGCGCCTCCTGGCGCCTGCCTTTCAACATGCAGAACATCGGTCCTGCCGTCACCGTAAACAAGTTCGGTACTGAGGAGCAGAAGCGCAAGTACATCCCTAAGTGGGTGAGCGGCGAGTGGATTGGCTACTTTGCTATAACCGAACCCAATTCCGGATCCGATGTTGCCGGGATGACCACCACTGCGGTAGATAAGGGCGATTATTATGAGCTCAACGGTCAAAAGATGTGGATCTCCAACGCCCACGTGGCCGATTGGGGCTTGGTCTTTGCCTATACCGACAAGGCGGCTAAGTACAAAGGCATGACCTGCTTCATCGTCAATCTCAAGGAGACAGAAGGCATAACCACCGCCCCCATTGAAACTAAATTGGGCTTGCACTGCGCCCCTACCGGCGAGATCAGTTTCGATGGAGCCAAGGTGCCCAAGGACCAGGTTTTAGGCAACCCCGGCGATGGTTTCAAGATCTGCATGTGGATGTTGAACAACACCCGTCTAGGTTGTGCCGCCGGTGGCCTTGGCATCAGCGGGGCGTGTGTAGATGCGGCCATCAAGTACGCCAACGAGCGTACCCAGTTTGGCCGGAAGATCGGTTCTTTCCAAATGATCCAAGATCAAATTGCCCAAATGGTGGCCGAGCACCATGCGGCTCAGTACTTGGTCTACCGGGCAGCCTGGCTTAAGGATCAGGGGTTGCCCAACCAGATGGAGACTTCCATTGCCAAGTATTTCGCGGCCGAAGCAGCGGTCCACGCTGCCAACGAGGCTATGAAGATTTATGGATCCTACGGTTATTCTACTGAGTATCCGGTAGAGCGTTATCTTCGGGATGCCAAGTCACTGCAGGTGGTCGAGGGTACCAGCAATATCCAGAAGACCATCATTGCTGGGATTGCCCTGGGTGACTCGCCCAATAGGTAGTTACTAGGTTTACTAGGGGATGCCTAATGGGGAAAGGAGAGAGGGCCCATGGATAGGAAACAGTTTCCCTTGCGCCCCTACTTTGAAAAGATGCCCGACATCGGGGCGCCGCTGCGGGAGGGGGAGGTGAAGCGGGCTGCCCAGAACATAAAGCTCATCCAGGAAGAGGAAGAGAAGATCCGCCAAGCGGTGGAGCAGGTCAAGAATGCTGGCTCCCCACCCGAAAGCGTCCACAAAAAGGGCCAGATGACGGTCTGGGAGCGGATCGAATATCTGGTTGACCCAGGTACGTGGCTGCCGTTGCATACCCTTTATAACCCAGCTGATAACGAAGAGGGCACCACCGGAGTCATCGATGGGTTGGCCAAGATCCAGGGCAAGTGGGCGGTAGTGATTGCCTTTGACAACAAGGTATTGGCAGGTGCGTGGATTGCTGGGCAGATCGAGAACATCTTGCGGGTAACGGATCTGGCCAAAAGAATGAATCTGCCTCTGGTTTGGATCACCCAGTGCAGCGGGGTTAAGCTCACCGAACAGGAAGCAGTATACCCCAATCGCCGTGGTGGCGGGACCACCTTCTTCCGTAACGCCGAGCTCAATATTTTAGGGATACCCGTTCTCAATGCCATTTATGGGACCAACCCGGCCGGAGGCGGCTACCACGGCATTAGCCCCACCATCCTGTTGGCGCACCAGGGCGCCAATATTGCGGTGGGAGGCGCTGGCATCGTTAGCGGCATGAAGCCCAAGGGGTACTTCGACCAGGAGTATGCCCAAGCTCTGATTGAGGCCACCAAGACCCTGCGCCAGAAGCCTCCGGGGCGGGTAGAGACTCACTTCGACCACACAGCTTTCTTCCGCGAGGTATACGATACCGAAACTGGAGTATTGGACGGGATCAAGGAGTATATGAAGAAATTACCGGCTTATGATCCCCAGTTCTTCCAAGTAGCAGAGCCGGCTGAGCCTAAGTATCCAGGTCAGGACCTAAATTGTCTTGTGCCTTTTGACCAGAAGCGGGTTTACGACTCCATCCAAGTTTTGGCTCGGCTAGTTGATGCCAGCGAGTTCATGGAATACCGCCCTGACTACGGACCCGAGGTTTATACCGGCATTGCCAAAATGGGCGGGTTCTTGGTGGGAGTGATTGGCAACCGCCAGGGCATATTCCAAAATTACCCGGAGTATGCCAAGGGTGCCTATATGGGGGTGGGAGGAAAGCTTTACCGCCAAGGCCTCATCAAGATGAGCGAGTTTGTCACCTTGTGCGGGCGCGACAACCTACCCATTATCTGGATCCAAGATACCACCGGCATCGATGTGGGCGACCTGGCTGAAGAAGCCGAGCTCCTAGGTCTCGGCCAGTCCTTGATTTATTCCATCGAAAAGACCGATGTCCCCCATATGTGCATAGTGCTGAGGAAGGGCACGGCGGCAGCTCATTACATCATGGGAGGGCCGCCCGCCAATGAAAACAATGCTTTTACGCTGGGAACGCCCTTGACCGAGATCTATGTGATGCACGGAGAGACCGCAGCAGCGGCCATGTATTCGCGCCGGCTGGTTAAGGAACAGGAGGCGGGCCAGCCCCTGGACCCGGTAATTGAAAAAATGAATCAGATGGTAAAGATGTACCATGACCGCTCTCGGCCGGTGTTCTGCGCTCAGAAGGGCTTCGTGGACGAGGTGGTGCCATTAACTGAACTGCGCCGGTATTGCGTTGCCTTTGCCGAAGCGGCTTATCAAAACCCCAAGTCAATAACTCCTATACACCAAATGATTCTGCCGCGGAGTATCCGCGGGTAGAGAATAGGCCCCGGCCGGCAGGAGGTTTTCCCTAGGCTGGAAGAAGGGTTGCCCCACCCACTTTTTCTGCCTGGGAGGGCATCCTGCCGTTACAGGAGGGAGCGCTTAGCGGCCGCTCCCTCCTTTTTTCGCTCTGGTTCAAAAAAGATGCCATGCCAAGAGCTAGCGGCATGGGTGCAAGGTACCAGCTGGCACACCTCTTGTGACTCGAGGTGCAATAAACTAGAATGGTGATATGATCTGGCCGAGGAGAGCGGCAGAAAGTGGCTACGAGCGGTGGGAGAGAAGCTCTTAACTGGCGTCGCAATCTTTACTTGATGATCTTTATCCAGGGGATAGTCACCTCCTCTTTTCAGCTGGTTAACCCAGTATTGCCGTTGTTTGTGGGAGAGCTAGGCGTTACCGATCCGGCTGCGCTGGCAAGGTGGGCAGGGCTTTTGCCCGGCATCAACGCCCTTTTCACTGCTGTCTTTTCTCCCTTGTGGGGTGGACTAGCCGATCGTTATGGCCGGAAACCCATGGTAGTTCGTACTACCGCCAGCGTAGCCCTGTTTAGCGGGTTAACCGCTCTGGTAGTCAGCCCCTACCAGATTTTAGCTTTAAGAATTCTCATGGGATGTTTTAGCGGCTTCTCAGCTGCAGCCTTGGCCTTGATTGCTTCCAATACACCCCGGGAGCACTTGGGGTTTGCCCTAGGGTGGCTGCAGACCGGGCAGACGGTGGGCATGGTGGTAGGGCCGTTTTTGGGAGGGTTGTTAGCCGATATTGTTAGCTATCGAGGCGTATTTGTGGTGGCCTCGGTGATGGCAGCCCTGGGCGGCCTTTTAACCGTGCTGGGAATCAAAGAGCAATTTCAGAAGCCCGAGCCTCCTGTCCGCAATCCTCGGTCTGGCGGACAAATAATTGGCCGCCGCCAGTTCACTTCAGCACTAACCAGGCATTGGCAGCGGCTAAAATCATGGCCAACTAACATCTGGGTACTGTTTGTGGTTATCTTGCTGTCCCAGTTTGCCACCCGCTCCGTAGAACCCATCGTCCCACTTTATGTGCAGGCCATGGCGGGATCGGCCACCGAAAGCGTGGCCAGCCTCTCCGGCCTGGTGGTGGGCATCATGGGGGTAGCTCAGGTAATGGCGGTAGCTTATTTGGGGCGCCGGATGGTTCTCTTCGGATATAAGAAGGTTATTTGGGTCTGCCTGGTAGGCGCTGCCTTGACCTATGTTCCCCAGGCGTTGGTAAGCAATGTTTGGCATTTAGCGGCCCTTCGCTTTATCCAGGGGCTGTTCTTAGGAGGACTGCTGCCTGCGGCCAATACGCTCATCGGTTACCAAGTCTCCCCGGAGCAGCGGGGGCGAGTATATGGATTTACCTCTAGCGCCTTCTTTCTCGGCAATTTTGCTGGGCCGCTGTTTGGTGGTTTGCTGGCTGCTTGGTTAGGGATCAGCGCTGTGTTTTACGCCAGCGCGGGCTTAGTACTGATCAATGCCCTTTGGGTTACCCGGGAAGTGCAAGAACCAGCCCGGGTGCTTAGCCCCAAGTAAAAGTTAATCAATAATTAAGCTTGTTGCCAGCATTGGTTTTAATACATGTGTGTTATAATAAGTCAATAGTTGTCCTAATACAAAATCGGTGGGGGTATGGGCTTGATCGAAGTCAAGGGCCTAACCAAGCATTTTGGTTCGGTGCAGGCGGTAAATCAGATTAGCTTCAGGGTTAAGGGGGGAGAGATTTTCGGCCTCCTGGGTGAAAACGGGGCCGGAAAGACCACTACCTTGCGGATGCTGGCTACGGTGCTGAAGCCTACCTCTGGCAGCGCTACGGTCAACGGTTTCGATCTGGTGCGGGAGCCGGACCGGGTGCGCACCCAGATCGGGGTGCTTTCGGCTGAGGAAGGTTGTTACCCGCGACTGACGGCCCGTGAAAACATCGAATTCTTTGCGAGACTTAACAACTTGCCCCCGGATGAAGTCAACCGCCGAACTGAAGAGGTAATTGAGCTTCTGGACATGGGCGAATACGCCGATCGTCGTACTGGTGACTTTTCCAAGGGGATGAAACAGAAAGTGGCCTTGGCCCGGGCGATTGTCCATGATCCTCCCATCTTGCTCATGGACGAGCCCACCGCTGGTTTAGACGTCACTTCAACCCGGGTAGTTCGGGATTTCCTAGTCCATTGTCGGCAGCAAGGCAGAGCTATAATCTTCTCCAGCCATATCATGAGCGAAGTTGAGCGCCTTTGCGATCGAGTAGCCATAATCAACCGGGGCCGGATTGTGGCCGAGGGTACTTTACAAGAGCTTACCACCCAGTACGGCGAGAAAGATTTTGAGGAAGTATTCGCCCAGCTGGTGGGCGGGTCAACCCTGGGAGGTGGTAGATCGTGAGATGGCAACACTTGGTACTAATCTTTAAAAAGGAAATCATCAGTACCCTGCGGGACCGAAGGACCCTGCTGGGCATGATAATTCTCCCTATCCTCCTGATTCCTGCTGTCACCCTTTTAGGTCCCAGCATGATCGAAAAGCAAACCAGGGAAATTAAGGAAAAACCTCCCAAGGTGGCATTGATAGCTCCAGAGGAAAGCTCCCTTTCCCGGTACCTGCGCCAAACTCCCAAGTTGGAAATCGTTAGCTCCAGCAGCGTCGACCAGGATCTTGAGGACGGAAAGATCCAGGCCATCATTAGAATCGAGCCGGGCTTTGACGCGTCTATAGCCCAACAGAAGCCGGCACCGGTGATCATTAATTTTGACGCTTCCGATCAAAAGTCGTCTTTGACCTCTTCCCGGGTAGCTGAAATCATAAATGAATTTTCCCAAGGCATAGTTGCCGAGCGGCTGGCCGCCCTGAAGGTGGATACCACCATCCTTAGTCCCATCGCCTTGGAAACCAAAAACGTGGTTCCGGAAGAGAAGGTGGGAGGTAGTTTCTTGGGGCTGGTCTTTCCCTTGATGCTGGCTGTATGGGCAGCTATGGGAGGAATGTATGCGGCCATCGATGCCGGGGCGGGAGAAAAGGAGCGGGGGACTATGGAGCCGCTCCTGGCCGCCCCTATATCCAGGCTCTCCTTGGTGATGGGCAAGTATTTTGCGGTGGTACTCATGTCCATAGTTGGAGCCGCGGTAGCTCTAGTAGGCATGTACGTGGCTTTTCTGATTAAGCCGGGAGCAGCTCTAGGAGCCGGGGCAGAAGGGGTGATGAAATTCTCCATACCCTGGTCCAACGCTCTGCTGATGATGCTGATTGCCCTGACTATCGCTGGATTCTTCAGCGCGTTAGAGCTTGCGGTGAGCATCTTGGCTCGGAGCTACCGCGAGGCCAATACCTATCTCTCGCCGCTAAGCTTCGTGGTGGTAATTCCCGCCATCTTTACCCAGTTCCTAAACCCCCGGGATATGCCCGAGTTTACCTATGCCATACCCCTTTTCAACGCCATCATGGTCTTCAAAGAGCTGTTAATGAATGAAATTAACTGGGGGCATATTGGAGCTACCTTGGCTTGGTCATGCTTCTGGATCGTTTTGGCCCTGAGATTTGCGGTATATATGTTCAACCGCGAGTCGGTGTTATTCCGCCAATAGCTTGATGGGCTGTTTCGGAAAGGAGGTAACCTGCCTGTGGGTGGTAACCAGGAGATGAAGGCAATTTCCGGTGGTAAAGTCACCACCGACTTGGGAGCCAAGAGCAAGCAGCATGGCTGGCGAAGGTCATGGTCGTGGCTGGGGTGGATAATTCTGGTGGCCGTTTTGGGCCTATTGTGGTACCTGAGAACCTGGTGGCACGCGCCCCTAATGTTCATCTATACTAACCCGGCCATCATCGAGGCACTTCTGATCTGGTTGCTTTTGCATTGGCTTTGGTTTAGGCGGCGTTGGGTGGGCGCCAAGGTATGGGAGTATGATAAAACCGATTCCCAAGGCCATAAAACTGGGAAGCGAGGCAAGGTCACCTTTCGCTACCTTTGGTTTTCCTATATTTTAGTGCTGCCGGCTTTGTTGGTCGCTTTGCCCTTGGTTGCTAATGTGGCCCAGAAGGTAGATATCGTTAACCGAATCCAATATCAAAAGATTAGCCGGCTTCCCGATGCCGTAAAGAATGTGCGGCTAATGCCTGAGGTGGTGGCCTACCGGTATGCTCGCGACGCTTTACAGCTAAGCCAGTATAAGCTAGGGACCGAGCACGTTGCTCTTATCGATGGCAAGGTCTCTTTTACTTTTCCCTTGGTTCCTGATGGGTTGCTGCTTACCTTTACGGCTAAGAATAAAGGCATGACTTACGTTAATGCCACCACCCAGGAGCGCAACTCCCAAATAGTATGGAAGGACATGAAAATTGGCGAGGGCATGAAGGTCACCGATAGCCTCTGGTGGAATTTGCATCGGGTGCGCTACTGGGTGGACACGGAGGAGCCCTACTACGTCCCTAAAGATGGCGAAGTCTATACGGTAGTTCCGGTCATCGCCTACGACTACGGGTTCAAGTGGGGGCTGGTCTACGCGGTGCCGGTGTTCGCTGGTTCCTTTATAGTTGATAGCCAGGGCCATATCCAGTTGGTATCCCCAACCCAGGCGTTGGAACATCCAGTACTCAAGGACAATCTGATCTTTCCTGAGCATCTCAGTCGAGTTTATGTCGACGCTTACCAGTACAAGAAGGGGGTAATCAACCGCTTTTTCTTGCATGAGGATCAGATCGAGATTCAGGATGTCGGTGATAACCCTCAGCCCTTTTTGATGGATACACAAGCGGGCCTCAAGTGGTTTGTTAGCGCCGAGCCCTATGGAGAGAGCCACGGCGTGTTTAAAATCTTTTTGGTCGATGCGCGGACTGGAGACATTGATCTCTATGAGCTACCGGAGGATCAAGTGCTGACCGGTCCGGTTCGGGCTCTCGACTACGTGCGCCGCTCTAACCCTTTAGTTGACTGGAATCTTTTCAATATGGTAGAGCCGCTACCCTTTGTTCGAGATGGAGTGCTATACTGGAAGACCGCAGTGATTCCCAATGACTATGCTGGCATAGCCTATCAGGCCTTTGTGGATAGCCGCAACAATAACGTAATCGAGCTTAAGACCGATCGTGAGGTAGCTGACTTTATCGCCGGCAAACTGAACTCAGCGCCCGGACCTGCTGCCCCTTCCGTTCCGGGGGCCCCAGGGGCGCCAGGCCAGCCCCCTACTCCGGCCAACCAACAGGAGCTGATTAAACAGATCCGGCAGAAAATGCAGGAACTGGATCAGTTGTTGAAGCAATTGGAGGCCCAGAGCTCTCCCAGCGGAGGGGGCAGATAAACGGTGTGGCGGCGACTCTCCCAATTCTATCCCCCTTGGGTTGAGTTGATCCTACTTCTGGTTTTAGGGTTTTCCTTTTGGTACCCGGCTGCTCATTACACCGAGATGCCCATGCGCATACCCACTCACTTTGGTCCGGCTGGGCTTCCCGACGGCTGGGCCACGAAGAGTTGGGTGACGGTACTTTTGGGGGCAGTTATAATGGCGGGAGTTTACCTGTTGATCACCGGCATAGGTTTATGGATGGCCATTGTTGAGGATCCGAGGAAATTAATCAGCTGGCCTGATGAGCAAGCGTTGAAGAGGATGAGCACTGAACGGGCCGAGCTGTTGCGGCGGGTTACTTTGCAGGGGTTGTTGGCTACTAAGGCGCTAATAGTGGGCATGGGCGCCTACCTGGAATATGCCAGCACCCAGGTAGCTATTGGCCAGAGTAAAAGCATTGGCTGGTGGATCTGGGTTTTTGTAGGTGGGATACTGGTAGTCTCCGGTTACTTAGTCTGGAAGACCATAAGGCTAACGTACCCAGGCAAGAAAGAAGATCGGGTGTAGGTGCACACCGGAAATGAAATGGCGGCTGGCCCTTAACCTTGCTTTAATTTAAGGCGATAAACTCTAAGGAGGTCTTGTCCGACTTAGGTTGGAGGGGTTAATGGTGAGCCACGAAGAAGCCGATCTAGCGAGAGACTCGTCTGAGGCCAGAGTAGAGACTGCTCACCTTCCTGGACCGGGGGGATGGGCGTGGGTGTCCCAAGGCGTATTCTACTTTAAGGATCCCGACCCGGGCGGGCGCGGTGCTATGGTGCGGTCGGGGGAACATGTCACCCTTTTGGTAGGAGGACGGGAGACCAAAGGGCCGGTAGAAGTCAAGGGGCGGGTGGCCATTGAGGTGAGGCCCGAACGCTCAGAGCCCCAAGCTAGCGCCCAGGTTCGCATCAGTAAGGACAAGCTGACGGCTTACTTGCGGGTGGATTACCAGTCCGGCAAGGTCTACCGGCTGGCAGATCGGCCGCCTGCCCGGGAATTAACCTTAGAAGCGGTTTTGGCAGAGGAGGTTGTGCCAACTCCTTTCACGGTGGAGGCGCTCTTGGCCCGCTTGCATGAGGCTGGTGTTAAGTACGGGATTAGCGAAGAAGCACTCCAGCGGGCTGCCCAAGGTACCGAAGATCAGGAGATAGAGGTAGCCCACGGGGAGCCGCCCCAACCGGGCCAAGATGGCTCGATTGAATGGCTGGTAACGGCAGGGTCATCTTTGCCCCAGTCAGCGGAAGAACTGGACAGGGTCGATCTCAGTCGTTACCGGGAAATTGCCGGGGTTCGGCCCGAGCAGATTCTTGCCCGCCGGGTACCTCCAGTCCCAGGAATTCCCGGGCGTGATGTTACTGGCGCATCGGTTGCACCTCCTCCGGTTAAGGATGTAACCATTAAGGCCGGACCAGGCGTGGACCTCAAGGAATCGGGGAACGTAGCTGTAGCTACTACCGCTGGCCGGGCTGAGCTCCGGGGGACGGTGGTGGCAGTATATCCTACTTATGCGGTAGAAGGCGATGCTGATGCCAAGACCGGCCATATCCGGTTTCAGGGCGATGTAACCATAAAGGGCAATGTTTTGGACGGGATGCGCATTGAGGCCGGAGGCAAGGTGGACATTAAAGGCTATGCGGCTACGGCCACCATCTTGGCCGGAGGCAACATCTCCATTGCCCAAAATGCGTTGGGTTGCCAGATTCGGGCTGGCGGTCCCCAGACTGCTGCCCAAAAGCTACAGGGTATCCTCAGCGAAACACACTCCCAGGTTCGCAATCTCTTGGTGGCGGCCCACACGGTTTTGCAGAAGGTACCCGAGGCCTCAGGCGCAGAGGTCACCCCGCAAATGGAAACCAACGTGCTCCGAGTGCTTCTTGAGAACAAGTTCATCAACCTTCGTCGGCAAATAGGCTCTTGGAGGAACGAAGCCGAAAAGCTCCAGGGACAAATGGCGGAGGTCCTGGGCTCGGAAGAAGGAAAGCTCATAGGGGAAACCTTAGCAGTGCTGAAGAGCTTGGCTAGCTACCTTTCCCCCGAGGGCACTCTACGTTTGAAGGGACTGGAGAGGCTCGAGCACGAGTTTAACCTGTTGTCGACCCAGGTGGAGAGGCTGGCACCTATCCTTACGGCCATTGGGGCTCAGCGATCTAACGTTACGGCTGGGTATGTACAGAACTGTCGCATCGAGGCCAGCGGCGATGTCAAGGTGGTAGGAAAGGGCTGCTTCAATTCCAGCATCTTTGCTGGCGGTCGGGTCAGCATCGAGGGAACTCCGGGGATCTTTGCCGGGGGAGAGATCGTGGCTCGAGGCAACGTGAAAATCCGGCAGATAGGCACTCCTGCGGAAACCTATGCTTCAGTGCAGGTTCCAGATGGTTGCCGGATTAGCGCTGGCACAGTATTTCCCGGTGTTTACCTTAAGGCTGGCCACCGGCAGGAAAAAATTACGGTACGCCAAGACAAAGTAGAATTTAGGGCGTAATTGCTCAGTAGAGAGGTTGGCTAGAATTGGACCTAACTACGGTAATCGGTATTGTTTTGGGGATAGCTTCTCTGGTAATAGCTTTTGTTTTGGAAGGCGGAAGCTTGGGTGGTCTCCTTGCTCCTACTGCTGCCATAATTGTCTTTGGTGGTACCATCGGGGCCACTATCGTTGGCTATTCCCTTTCCGAGGTTCTTACTATTCCCAAGCTTCTAGGTATTGCCTTTAAAAATCGAGATTACGACGTAATGGGGACTATCGAGACTATTGTCCAGCTAGGTGGCAAGGCCCGGCGCGAAGGTATACTGGGCCTGGAGAGCGAGGTTGCCAAGTTAGAAAATCCTTTCCTGCGCCAAGCTATTCAGCTCATCATCGATATTACCGATATGGATGCAGTTCGAAGTATCCTTGAGCAACAGATCTACGCCATGGAGCAGCGACATGCGGTGGGGGTAGGGATGTTCGAGGCAGCTGGCGGCTATGCCCCGACCATGGGGATTCTTGGTACGGTGATGGGCTTAGTTCATGTCTTGGGCAGCTTATCCGATCCCAGTTCTCTTGGACCCGCCATTGCTGTAGCCTTCCTGGCTACTCTCTATGGTGTTGCCAGCGCCAACCTCCTATGGCTTCCCATCGCGGCCAAGCTAAAGAACAAAAGCCAAAAGGAAAAGATGATCAACGAGCTGATTATGGAAGGAGCTTTAGCCATCTATTCGGGGCGCAACCCTACTCAGATTCGCACGGCGCTATTGGCCTTTGTTAAAGGGGAACGTGCGCAGCTAAGCGCCGGTGAATCTGGAGCAACCCCAGGGGAAGTTGGCAAGGAGTTGACGGAGAACTAGCTTATGATGGGATTCAAGAATCGCAATCACGGATCGCCAAACGCTTCCGAGGGAAAGGTAAGCAAAGAGCGTTGGCTACTTACATATTCAGATCTTATAACCTTGCTAATGATCTTCTTTTTGCTCATGTATACCATTAGCAATGTTAACGCCCAGAAGTTTGCAGCCTTAGCTCGTTCTTTGGCTGCTACTTTAGGCGAAGGTACGGCTTCTCTGGTTGGAGATGCTACCGGAAGCGTCGTCCCTCCCATAATTCCCGGAGATGCTAATTGCGACAGTTCGCAGGAAGCCAAGCAATTCCAGGCCATCCAAACCGACTTAGGAAAGTATATTCAACAGGAACACCTTCAGGGCGAGGTATCGGTCACGGCCGAAGAGCGGGGAGTGGTGGTCAGCTTCCAGGACCGGGTTCTCTTTGCCGAAGGCTCGGCCGACTTGAGCCCTAAAGCACTAGAAGTACTGCGCCAAGTTGGAAAAGTCTTATCTCGCACCAGCAATTACTTGCGGGTGGAAGGGCATACCGACAACCGCCCTATCCACACCGCCCAGTTCCGATCCAATTGGGAACTTTCGGTCATCAGGGCCACCAACGTGGTACATGTATTGGTTGAGCAAGCCGGTATTAACCCTGCCCGCATCTCTGCTACTGGGTACGGGGAATATCGACCCCGCGTAGCTAATGATACTGCCGCTCACCGGGCACTGAACCGGCGAGTCGACATCATCGTTCTCAAGGGCGAGTTCCGTCCCTCGGAACCAGGAGCCACCCCTAACTCCTAGCCGCCCTTCCATCTGGCCGACAAGAATTCAATTGGCGCCCACCCAATAGGGGATCTAAGAGGACTAACCCTCTTTCCCCGGATCTGGAGGCATTTATCTCCACTTGCCCACGTATAATGTCCACGGATAGCCAGCCTTTGCCTGCTAACCAGGAAGGAGTGGAAGGTGTGTTCCGGGGGCATTTTTATGCCACATCGACTAGATCTGGGCCTGGCCAGAACGAGGCGCGAGGAGTTTTTCCCGGCGGTTCCGCCGGCCATGGCCGGCCTAACTGGATAAGGGTAATATTGCTGATCTTGGTGGTAAGTAGCCTCACCGCGTTAGCAACTTGGTGGGACAGCCGCACCCAAACTGCTCCTTCTACCACCGAGATAGCAGATGATGGGATGAACAAACTGCAGGGAAAGGTGTTGGAGAGCATGGGAGTTGCACTTCCGGATTATCGGCCCTTAAAGAAAGAGGTACAGCAGTACATTGATGCCATCGGTAACCCATATGGGATTTTCTTTAAAGACCTTTCCTCCGGTCAAACCTGGGGCATCAATGAAGATCAACCCATGGTGGCAGCCAGT
The DNA here is from genome assembly GCA_014360065.1 of Clostridia bacterium. Classification (NCBI taxonomy): domain Bacteria; kingdom Bacillati; phylum Bacillota; class Clostridia; species Clostridia bacterium. The sequence continues at coordinate 15,375 of JACIYF010000030.1, forward strand.
ACCACCAAGGTGCCCGTGGTGCTATACCTCAACCATTTGGTGGCTCAGGGGCGGGCCCACTGGCATGACAAGGTAGCTTACGATCCCGCTACTGATCTGGAGCGAGGTGCAGGGCCTTTGGAACACTACGCCCAAGCGGGCGAAAAGTATTCCCTGCGCGTCCTGGCCAATCTAGCCATCACTACCAGCGACAATGTGGCCATTCGGATGCTCATCCGCCACCTAGGAAAGCAGAACCTGATTGCTTTCATGCGCCAAATAGGGGGGCGGACTGTCTACCCGGGCGGCAAGAACCTAACCACCGCCCGTGACTTAGTTACTTATCTGGAAGCAGTTATCGATTTTGCCCGTACCCACCCCGACTTGGGCGAGCGGCTACTGGATGATCTGGCTCACACCATTTACAACCAGGGCTTACCTGGCCAATTGCCTGAAAACCTTATGGTGGCCCATAAAGAAGGGGAATTGGAAGATGTGGTCAACGATTGCGGCATCGTTTACGGAACCAGACCCTTCGTTTTAGCGGTGCTTTCATCCAATAATCGAGATATGCGCCAGGGTTTTGCCCATATAGCCCATATTACCAAACTCATTTATGATTACCAGGAAAAGCTAGCGCGCGAGCACCCCGGTCCGGCCCGCTAGGCTGGTGCTAGAAACTGGCCCGTGGGGGAGTGCTCTGCGCAAGATTAGGGAGCGGAGGACCGGCGGCCCAGACGGAAGAAACTGGTTTTTCGAGGAGGAAAGTTGACCTTGGTGAGGGTAGGGGTAGCGTTTGTGGGGGCGGGCTATTGGCGACGGCGGCTGGCCTTTAACTTGGTGAAGCTCATAGCGGCGAGCATGCTGATTATTCTGCTGGCCCTGTGGTTTAGGAAGGGGGCAGCGGTGCTCTCGTTGGCCCCCGGGGACAGCCCAACCTCCAAGACGATAGCGAGCGATATTGTCCCGGCTTTAGAGGCTATCTACCGCCAAAGGGCGCAAGCGGTACTTAAAGGTGATTGTCAAGCGGTTAGGCCCTTATTTGCTACCGATTCCGTTTATGGAAAATGGGCTTTGGAACACCAGGAGCGCCGCATTAAATACCTCCAGGCTTGGTCTCAAAAACGGGGGATAAAGCTTACTCGGTATGATGTCATGTTGCACGTGCGTAACATTGAGGTGAAAGGCGAAACTGCCTGGGTGTTTTTGCTGCAGACTGCCTGCTTGGGTTATATCTATAATGATGAGCCTTCAACTAAAGAAAAGAAGTTTGGGATTGGCACCCGCCATTTGGTGGAATTAGTGCACCGCGGAGGCAAGTGGCTGGTAAGGCGGGATTGGTACACGGATCCGTTGGAGGAGGACACGCTGATACCCGACGTCACTCCAGCGGTAGGGCGCTACAATTTGCCCGCCCCTACAGGAGCTAATCCTTATCCAGGTTGTACGCTGCTAGTTCAGATTGCTGGAGCTCGCGCTGCTTCCACCAAGAGCCGGGCGCCAGCAGCTGCGGGCCAACTGGGCTACAACCGGCTTCAGGCGGTGGCTTACGCTGATAAATACTGCGGTGCGGCTTGGGGGTCCCAGAATGATTATCGTTACAATTCCAAGTACCGAGATTATACTGCCCTTGGTGGAGACTGTACCAACTTCGTTTCTCAAGTACTGGGAGATAAAGAGGCAGGCGGCTTGCCCATGGATGGGACTTGGTGCTACAACTTTTCGTCTCGTTCCCCAGGGGGAAGCCGGGCCTGGGTGCAGACCGACGCTTTGGCCGATTACCTTATCTACAGCGGCCGGGCGACTTTGGTAGCCCGAGGAACCTATCCTGAGGTAATGAGGCGCATAGCTACCCTGGAGCTAGGAGACTTGATTGCCTATCAGGAAAAGGGCCGCATCGTCCATTTTGCGGTGGTGACCGGTCGAGATGAGCGCGGGTACGTTCTAGTTAATTCTCACACTGCTGACCGCTACCACGTGCCTTGGGACATCGGCTGGGACAAAAAGACCATCTTTTGGCTTTTCCATATCAACGCTTGACCGGCAACTTGGTAGGAAAGACTGCCAAGAGCTTAAGCCGTGATTGAGCGAGAGGGCCGAGACGGGCCGCCGCCAGCAGTTGCTTGACACATCTTGGAGGAATTGCTACAATGCCTTTGGTCGTAATGGATTAGAGTGTCCGGGGGAGCACCCGGCCATTTTTATGTCCTTGGGGGATTGCAAAGGGTGAACGGCGTGACCTATGATGTAATAATTGTGGGCGCTGGCCCGGCAGGAATCTTTGCGGCTCTAGAGCTGGTTCAAGCTACTAGTGGTGACTGGCTGGGTTCTGCCGACAGCGACACCAAAGTACCTACGACCACCCGCCCTTTGCGGATTCTAATGCTGGACAAGGGTCCAAATCTAGCAGAGCGCCTTTGCCCCTCCCATGAGCAGAGCATTGGCTGCTCCCTGTGTACCCCTTGTGCCACAGTCTCCGGCTGGGGCGGAGCGGGCGCCTTCAGCGACGGCAAGTTGACCTTGTCTCCCCAAGTTGGGGGTATGCTGGACCAGTACCTGGGGGATTACCAGTTGACGCGGTATATCCAATATGTAGATAGCATCTACTGCGCTTTTGGGGCTCCTAAGAAGGTTTACGGAGCCGATGATGAGGAAGCGTTGGCTGAAATACGACGAAAAGCAGTGTTGGCAGATTTAAAACTGGTTCCGGCTCCTATCCGGCACCTGGGTACCGGTCGTACCAAGGAAATTCTCCAGGGTATGCAGGATTTTTTGGTGCAGCACGGGGTCGAGATTCGCACTCGAACTTGGGTGGAAGAGATTCAGGCCCATGACGGCAAAGTACAAGGCGTAGTCACCCGTAGCGGCGAGTTTATCCCGGGGCGATATGTAATAATAGCGCCTGGCCGCGAGGGAGCTGAGTGGCTGGTTCGGCAAGCTGAGAAACTGAAACTCGAACTGGCAGTTAACCCGGTGGATATTGGCGTCCGGGTGGAGGTGCCGGCGGCAGTCATGAGCCACCTCACCGATGTTATTTATGAGTCCAAGTTCATCTTTTACTCCAAGAAGTTTGACGACCGGGTCCGTACCTTTTGCATGAATCCCCATGGGGAAGTAGTGCTAGAAAACATGGAGGGCCTGGTTACCGTAAACGGGCACTCATACGCAGAAGACGTCGACCGCAAGACCGAAAATACCAATTTTGCCCTTCTGGTTAGTAAGACCTTTACCCAACCGTTCAAGGACCCTATCGCGTATGGGAAATCAATAGCCCGCCTAGCTAATCTCCTTGGCGGTGGAGTGCTGGTTCAGCGCTTGGGGGACCTCATTTCGGGGCGGCGATCTACGCCTGATCGCATCGAAAAGGGCTTGGTTACCCCTACTCTCAAGGAGGCTACCCCAGGCGATTTGTCCCTGGTATATCCCTATCGCCACTTAACGGCTTTAGTAGAAATGTTGCAGGCCATGGACCGGATTGCTCCGGGGGTTTATTCGCGGCATACCTTGTTGTACGGAGTGGAAGTGAAATTCTACTCTTCCCGCTTACAGCTTTCCTCATCATTGGAGACCAAGGTGAACAACCTTTATGCGGCTGGCGACGGAGCCGGAGTAACTCGGGGGTTGGTGCAAGCTTCAGTGGCAGGCGTCCTAACGGCGCGGGGTATATTGGAGAAAGAGGGCAAGGAGGATCATAGTTGTCAACCTTAGTAGTAGTAGGGGCACAATGGGGCGACGAGGGCAAGGGCAAGATTACTGATTACTTGGCGGAACAGGCTGAATTGGTGGTTCGCTACCAAGGGGGCAATAATGCTGGGCACACGGTAGTAGTGGACAAAAGGGAGTTTAAACTTCACCACATTCCTTCTGGGATCCTTTATCCGGGCAAGACCTGCATCATTGGCAATGGCGTAGTCATCAACCCGCGGGTATTGTTTCAAGAGCTTGATAACTTGCATGCCTGCGGGGTCGATACGAGCGGCCTGCGGATCAGCGACATTGCTCATGTCATTCTTCCTTATCACTTGGAATTGGACTCGGCTCAAGAGGAACGGCGCGGCGCCGGTTCCATAGGTACAACCCAGAAGGGCATTGGCCCAGCTTATGTGGACAAGGTTCACCGGTCGGGGCTAAGGGTAATTGATCTAGTAGAGGGCGATTTTCGCCAGCGACTAGAGACCGCTATTGCTGAAAAGAATGAGGAGCTAGTTCGCCTCTATGGCCGCGAGCCGTTAGATGCAGGAGCGATCATTGATGAATATGCCGACTGGGCCGGAAAACTACGGCCTTTGGTAACTGATACCTCCTTGCTAATAAATCAGGCCATCGATGCTGGCAAGAAGGTCCTATTTGAAGGAGCACAAGGGACGTTGCTTGACATAGATCATGGAACCTATCCTTTTGTTACTTCTTCTAGTCCAGTAGCCGGAGGAGCGTGCACCGGAGCTGGGGTAGGTCCGACTCGCATCGACCGGGTGATGGGCGTAGCTAAGGCTTATACTACTCGGGTAGGAGCTGGACCCTTCCCTACCGAGCTTACCGATGGGGTGGGCGAGATCATGCGTCGGGAAGGTAGGGAGTTCGGAACTACTACCGGTAGGCCCAGGCGTTGTGGTTGGCCGGATGCAGTACTGCTGCGCTACGCGGCTCGGCTGAACGGCATGGAGTATTTGGCGCTAACCAAGCTAGACGTGCTAGATGGCTTAAGAGAGATTAAAGTAGCAGTGGCTTACAGGTACCAAGGCCAAGTGATTAGCGAGTTTCCCCATAGCCCTGCGGTCCTAGCCCAGTGCCAACCTATTTACGAGACTTTGCCTGGGTGGGAAGCGGATCTTACCCAGGTTCGGCGACAAGAGGACCTCCCTCGAGAAGCGGTAGCTTTCATCGAGCGGCTGGAGGAGCTAAGCGGTACCAAGATCGCTTTGCTTTCGGTAGGTCCGGAGCGGGAACAGACCATAATTCGAGATGAGTACCAACTTTTCTAGGTTAGGGAGGCTAGGCTCCACTGCCAGGTTGTGCCGTTGCCGGCGGCAGCGGCATCCGCGCGGCTGTGGGGCGAGGCCATTCCCAGAACTAGTGCCAACCTTCCTGAGTAATTTTCCCTAGTAGTTAATAAATTGTCAGTTTAGTCCGAGATCATTTAGTAGGATAGCAGTTGAATCCAGTGCTCATATTACTGCTTTAAGGGGGTGGAGGCAACAAGTGCAAGCCTTGCGGAGCTATTGGAGGCCACGGTCTTTGGGATTTGCAGTGGTCTTCTGGCCGGTGCTGTTGATGATCATAGTAGCTGTGGCCGCCTGGCTACCATTGCCGATTTGGGCAAGGGCAGCTACCATGGCTGGTGGCCTTGGGGGTATGGTGACCTGGAGCGTGCTAGGCTCCGTGCGCTTTCGGCGGAGCGCCAGTGAGATAGCCCAAGTGTTAAACCAGGCTGTGTACGGCGATGTCCAGGTACGGGTTAAGTACCGGGGCCAGGATGAAATGGGGCAACTTTCATGGGCGGTAAACCGAGTTTTGCGCTCATGGAATGATACCCTGTATAACATCATGGAAAGCACCTCCCAAGTGGTTGCCACTATTGGAGAGATATCTGCTGCTGCCCAACAGGCCTCGCAGGCAGTGTCAGAGGTAGCTCGCATTACCCAAGAAGTTGCCAGCCGGGCGGAAAGAGAGTCAGAGACGGTGGAACAAATTGCCGAGACCATAAAAGAAATGAGCATACAAATGGATAAGATCGCCGCTTCCGCCTCGGATATGGATACTTCCGCCCGCGAGACTTCCATTGCTAGCGATAGCGGAAAAAAGGCTGCTCAAGAAGCTTCGCAGCGCATACAGACCATTGAGGAATCAGTGTTGGTTCTAAGCCAAGCTCTAGATGAGCTAGGACAAGATTCTCTTCGAATTGGCGAAATTACTGAGGTAATAACCAGCATTGCCGATCAGACCAACCTTCTATCCCTCAACGCGGCTATTGAGGCGGCCAGAGCCGGGGATCAAGGGAGGGGGTTTGCAGTGGTGGCCGAGGAGGTGCGCAAACTGGCTGAGCAATCAGCCCATTCGGCCGAAAGCATTGGCCACCTGATTCGGGCTATCCAGGCTAAAACTGAGCGCTCGATTGATCTGATGAAAAAAAGTCGGGAGGAAGTCAAGCTGGGCGTGCAAGCAGTGCAACAGACCCAGGCCGTATTTCAGTCCATCGCCCAGTCCTTTCAAGCTATTGTCGAGCGAAGTCAAAAAGTGGCCGAGGCCACAGCTATTATGGTAGATCGTTCCCAGAGCCTGCGAGTGGCCATCAAGGAGCTGGCCGCTGGTGCCCACGAGAATAGTAATGGCGCCCAACAAGTAGCTGCTTCCACCGAGGAACAAAACGCTTCTTTGGAAGAAATCAGCGCCGCCGTGAGCGGCCTCAACAGTGTAGCTAACCAGTTAAAGGGGATGTTTCAGGTGTTTAAGGTGAGCCCACCTAAGAGCAAAGATCAGTGATGGATGAGGCATAGCCAAGAGCGCGCACTTGCACCGTAAGACAGCTGGCTGGGTAGCGCCTCCCAGAGAGCGCTGGCAGGAAGTAAAATACCATAGGAAGCTTCCTGTCAGTGCTTTTTAATGCCTTCTTTTTGTTATCTACTGTTGTCAGCATAACCTGCCTATACTATAATGGAACAGAGATATTTCGCATGCGAAGTATCCCCTGTGCATTAACCTTTGCTCAGCGTTATTAATGAGGGAGTCCTTTGTGCCGCTAGCTGGCGGCACCACGAACGAATACCAGGGTATCTGGGGGGGCTGGTCCGGAAGCGACATTAAGCCGAGCGGCTAAGCCACCTTAGCGACAGCGAGGGCGGAGGCGGGCCGGAGGGCAGGACGCCCGGAGCCGGCCACGGACATGGACGTCCGATTGGCCGGGAAGTCCGCCGAAGCCCGAGATGGAGCGCTAGGTGGGTCCGCGCAGGATTACGGAGCGGAGGGCCAGCCCCCAGGTTGGAAGTAAGTTATTTTCTGAAAGGGAAAGGTAGCTTAGGAGGGGCGATTAGTTTGCACAATCAGGATGAGCGCCTACGGCAGGCGGTGCGAATCCGGGAATTGCTACAGCGTATCCGGCAATTGAGCCGAGATATCCTTGCCGTCTACCTTGATCCTTATGGTCTTACTGTTCCCCAATTTATGGTGCTAGGAGAGCTGGTCCAGGACCCAGGCCTAACCTTGTCCCAGCTGGCCTCGCGGTTAGGGATGGCCAGGAGTACTATTTCGGGTATAGTGGATCGGCTAGAGGCGCAAGGGTTACTAACCCGTGAGCGCGACTCCCAAGACCGTCGCACCATCCATCTTGAATTGGGGAAAGGCATGAAGGACCTGAGTTCCAAGGTGCTGGCGATCCACAAGCAATACATGCACGACCTTGCTTCCAGGTTGTCGGCGGAGGAGATCGAGTCCATCATCACCGCCTTGGAGATTTTAAAAGAGGTTCTGACTTCCAATCTAGCGCAAATAAAGAGGGAGAGCTAAAAGGAGGAGGCCGCTGGTGGGTGTATTTGCATCGACGGTAAGAAGGCCAGTTACGGTACTTATGATTTGCTTGATCGTAGTCGTGTTGGGAGGTGTGGCCCTAACCCAATTACCTTTAGATCTGTTGCCAGATATCAACCTGCCGATGATTACGGTTTTGACTGGTTATCCTGGAGCTGGCCCGGCCGAGGTAGAGCGCAATGTCACTCGACCGATCGAAAAGGTCCTTGGCACCGTAAACCATGTCCGCAATGTAACCTCGGTATCCTCGGAGGGTATTTCTGCGGTAATGGTAGAGCTGGACTGGGGCACTGATATGGACTTTGCTGCCCTGGAGTTGCGCGAGCGCCTCGATCAGGTAAAGGACCAACTACCGAAAGAGGCCGACAGCCCGCGGTTATTTAAGCTTAACCCTAACCTGCTGCCGATTGCAGCCATTGGGGTAACTGGACCCAATGCCGACCTGCGGGATGTAGTTGACAAGAAGGTGGTTCCTCGCCTGCAACGGATAGAAGGGGTGGCCTCAGTCACAGTAAGCGGCGGAGCCGAGAAGGTTATCAAGATCACCATGGATCCAGAAGCTTTAAAGAAAAAGGGTCTATCCGTCAGCCAGGTAGTGCAGATGCTGCAAGCGCAGAATATGAATTTCCCGGTCGGCAAAATCAATACTGGACAGAGGGAGTTTACGGTTCGGGTCACGGGCGATATCAAGTCACTTGAGGAGATCAAAAACTTAGTTGTAGGTAGAGAGTTGCGCGAGGTCAAAATGTCTTTGCCGCAAATCCCATCGGTTCCCAATGTACCAGCCATGCCGTCTGTGCCCCAGCAACAGCCAGGCCAGCAGTTGCCTTCAGGCCAGGTACCAGCAGCACCTTCCAGCCAGCAACTGCCATCGGGGCAACAGCTTTCCGCTGGGCAGCAGTTGCCGCCGGGACAACAACCATCGGCTGGACAACAGCCCCTACCCGTTCCGAATCCGGGCGCCCCACTACCCTCTGGCCAGCCTGGCTCAGGCCAGCAGCTTTCGCCAGGTCAGCAGCCTGCCCCAGGTGGTCAGCCTGCACCAGGCCAGCAGCTGCCGTCGAACCTGCAACTGCCCCAGCTTTCCCAACAGTTGCCCAAGACCGGGACTTCTGGATCCAAGAGCATATCCTTGGGGATGAAAACCCCCACCGGGCCAGTTATACGGCTGAAGGACATCGCTACGGTCACGGAGGTCAATGATTATAGTGGCGGAGTTAGCCGATTGAACGGTGATGATGCCTTGCAGCTGGAAATTCAGAAGCGTCCGGCTGCCAATACGGTTAATGTGGTTCGAGCGGTAAAGGCGGAAATCGAGGCTCTGACCAGTAAAGGTGAGCTGCCATCGAACGTCAACATGGTGATAAGTTATGATCAGGGCAAGTATATAGAAAAGACTATTGGCAGCTTGGCTCGGGATGCTATTATTGGCGGTTTGTTTGCCATCCTAGTGGTGCTGCTGTTTCTGCGCAACCTCCCCAGCACTCTAACCATTGCGGTCTCTATACCCATGTCGGTTATTACCGCTCTAGTTTTAATGTATCTAGGGAAAATCAATCTGAACATGATTTCCCTTGGCGGATTAGCCTTGGTTATGGGCCGGCTCATCGACGATGCTATTGTGGTTTTTGAGAACATATTCCGGCATATGCAGGAGGGGCAGCCTCCAGCTGAGGCGGCAGTGATAGGGGTGCGGGAAGTAGCCATGCCGGTAACAGCATCGACCCTGACCACCATGGCTGTTTTCGTGCCCATCTACTTTGCTTCGGGGTTGGTGGGAGTGCTGTTTGATCAGATGGCGCTGACCGTTATATTTGCCCTTACTGCCTCTTTATTGGTAGCGCTGCTGGTTGTTCCCACCATTGCTGCGCGGTTCCGCCGAGTGCCGCCTGCCCAGAGGGATGCCCAGGGAGAGCTGGTACCGGGTGCCCTGGCTCGGTGGTACGGAGTAGCCATGCGTTGGGTGCTTGGGCACAAGGCGCTTAGCGCCGCAGTGGTAGTTGGCCTCTTTATCCTGTCGGCAGCCCAGATCCCCCGGATAGGTATGGACTTTATGCCACACATGGACCAGGGTAGCTTCATGATCAATGTGGAGATGCCGGCCGGAACGCCGCTTGACCAGACCAACCGGGTGGTCAGCGAATATGAAAAGGCATTACTCGCCATCCCGGAGGTGCAGAGCGTCAGCGCCAGCATCGGTGGGGGAGGCGGCACCCTTTCTTCCGTGGGGGGACTGCTCGGAGGGTCACAGTCGAGTAGCAACACTGGTACCATAATGGTGGAGCTCAAGGACAAGAGCCTTCGTGGCCGCAGTACTGATGAGATAATCGCCCAAGTACGTGGTAGTGTCATCCCCCCCAAGGCAGCCAAGGTGACCATGGGCGATTTTACCAGCGCCTTTCTTGGGGGTTCGCCCGTTCAGGTAAACATTTTTGGTCCCGACTTGAAGACCCTGAAGGAACTTGGAGACAAAGTGGCTGCCTCAATTCAAACGGTGCCTGGCGTGAGCAATGTTCAGACTGACTACCAGGAGACTCGGCCAGAAATCCAGATTACGGTGGACAAATACCAAGCTGCCAAGGAAGGCTTGACCCCGGCGCAAATTGCTGGGACCTTGCGACAAGCCCTTGCCGGCGATGCGGCTACTAAATTATGGGAGGCCGGTGGAGGCACCGAGACCGACATTATTCTCCAATATCAGCCGGAAAAGATAAATTCCGTAGCCAAGCTCAAAGACACCTACCTGATAAGTCCGCAGGGAAACAGCATTCGGCTGGGCGATATTGCCACTATCCAGGAAACTACTGGCCCAGTAGCTATAAACCGGGACCAAAACGATCGAGTGGTTCATGTTACTGCCGGCCTTTCGGGTCGGGCGCTGGACCAAGCCATGGCTGATGTTCAAAAGAAGCTGGATACGCTCAAGCTTCCCGATGGTTACTATATCACTACCGGTGGCGAGTTCCAGCAAATGACCGAGGCTACCAGAGCCTTGGGTTATGCCATGGTGCTAGGTATTGTTTTGGTATACATGATTATTGCCTCGCAATTTGAGTCGCTGCTACATCCCTTCACCATAATGTTTGCATTGCCCTTGGCGTTAATAGGCGTAGTGGCGGCTTTGCTTGTCAGCCACCGTACCATTGATATCATGGTTTTAGTAGGAGCGGTGTTGTTGGTAGGGATAGTAGTATCGAATTCCATAATCTTGGTTGACTTCATTAACGTTCTCAAACGTCGTGGTTTGCCTCGTACCGAGGCCATTGTCAGGGCGGGTATGATCCGATTGCGCCCGATCCTTATGACTGCCTTGACGACGCTGCTGGCACTGGTACCTCTGGCTTTCGCCCACGGGGAAGGGTCGGAGTTTCAGCAGCCCTTGGCCATTACTGTAATCGGCGGGTTGACAACTTCAACCCTGCTCACCCTGTTCATAGTGCCCCTTATTTACTATGGATTTGATGTGTTGGGGGAGAGGATAAGAGGAAAGGGGAGTCTACAAGCAACCCAGGCCAATGAAACCCATTGAGGAGATAGCCCAGAGAGATTGTTGCAGAAAATAGGTCAAACCTGCTTGCCTTTTTCTGCTCGCATGCTATAATAAAACTTGCAATTGGAAGTAACGAGCGGAAGTAGCTCAGTGGTAGAGCATCGGCTTCCCAAGCCGAGGGTCGCGGGTTCGAATCCCGTTTTCCGCTCCAGCGTTGAAAAATAAGCTTTTTCGGGCTTACGCCTCGGCCCTAAAGTGGGTAATAATTGGGGTAGGCCGAGGGTGATAAATCCGCCATGAGGAGCAGGTAGCGCTGCTCCTTCTATTATTCTATTCTTTTTTCTTTTTCTTTCATGGTCATACCCTCATCACTAAAAGCTTAAAAAGCCTAAAAGCAGTGGCAGGATTTCTAAAAAACAGAGCGTATACTAAGGTTAATCCATTGAGAATAATGGCGCCTCGCATTGGCGATATAACTACAAATCAGCTCATGGGGGGTCGGATTGCTGAGCTTCCCTAGGTAGTTGCCGGCGGGATCCTAGGCGTAATTCTAGTGGTGTTAACCTCTCCCCTGATAACTGCCGTAGCAACTCTTTTCATTCTGGGCCTGAAACTGCTGGTGTCTTGCTGGCTACGTTCGTGGACATCGCCCTCCTAATCTGTGCCGGGATCTTAGTTACCGAGCTGGGCATACCTTTCCTCTCTGTTGCTCCAGTAGCGTTTGCGAT
>JACIYF010000031.1 GCA_014360065.1 Clostridia bacterium
AGCCCAGAACATAAAGCGCATGGTTAAAGCACGGGCAAGAACCAGACCCCCCCAAGGCTCTGGAATTTTCACAAAGGTTAACGGAATGGGATCCAAGATCGAAGGGGCAAGGCGCGCCTGGTTCGCCCTGCCCAACTCCTTTTTATACCGCTTGGCAGCCTGAGAAGGGTCGGCTTTTAAGTGGAGTTTTTCAACAGCCCCTTGAGCTAACGGCTACTGCTACCTTCGTCGTTCGGGGCTTCCACCTTATAGACAGCGCCCATGCCGGGCGCACCCAGAAAGAACACCGGCGTTCTTACGCCGGTGTTCTCAAGATGGCTCGCTTCTCTTGCTATGCTAGTTTTTGTAATAAAGTTGTCTATTGTCTTTATCGGCTGCAATTAAGACGTAAAGCGGCCCCACCGAATAGGCTGGGCTTTTCCGCCTTTTATCGTCTGTACGGCTTACATTAAGACGCATCGTGAGACAATTTTGCCGGTAATGAAGGGAAAAAGGCTTCAGAAGCGAAGAGACTTATAAGGTTTTTTCGCAAGAGAAACTCAGAGGGAGATAATGGTTTCTGGAAGGGTGAGGACTGAACATTAACAACGCTGGAAATTCCCTGGTTGACGGAAATCATGGCGCCAATGGTACGTGTGTGTATTGCTCATTAAGAATGCTGGGAATGCAGGGGGAGCCGGGTGTGACCGAAGTGCACATCACGACCGGTGTGCGCAAAACGGCGCTGAATTTTGCCACTGTGACGAGGAAAGATCGACGTGAGGAAGGAAGTCGCGTCATGAGGGAGTAGCTATAAGCGGCCCTGATCTGTGTTCTGGTCGCACCACTTCCTCGAATATTTGTTTCGGCTAGGGTCTCCGTACGCTTATGCCGTACAAAGGGTTGCTGTAGCAGGGCTTGCCAAGACAGGCCAAGGACAAAATCCCAGCAGCGCCGCAGGAGGTTATCATGACCCCCAAAGAGCTTAAGGAAGCCATTTTGTGCTCGCTTGAACACCAGGGCTTTATTATCGAAGGCGACCGCATCCTTCCGCCGCTCGATCTGGACAAGCAGAGAATACGCCAGCTCCATGCTGTGGCAGTCGCGCACCGTGTAGAACGCGCCCGTGAAGGCTTGAAGCGCAATGAAGAGAAACTCCTCAGGCGGATTGCAGCCGGGAGCGAGGTGGTACCTGAGCGCATCTTTCCCCGCCTCATCGAAGTGCAAGCGGGGACAGAAGACGAATTTCTCTTCCGGTATGCGTCGCTCCACTGGAGCATTCCCGTCTCGTCAGGGTACGGGCGGCGGATCCGTTTTCTTGTCATTGACGAACAGAATGGGAAGCTGGTTGGAATTTTCGGCCTGGGGGATCCGGTTTTTGCTTTGGGTCCCAGAGACCGATGGATCGGTTGGGATGCCGATGCTCGTAAAGAGCGCCTGCATTATGTGATGGATGCTTTCGTCCTCGGCGCCGTACCGCCCTACTCTTTTCTACTTGCTGGCAAGCTGGTGGCCATGCTGGTGGCCAGCAACGAGGTCAGAATGACTTTTAGACGTAAGTACTCCAAAGAGCGTCCATCGCTCATCCGGGGCCGATATCTGGACGGGCAACTTATTCTCGTGACAACCACCTCGGCTTTAGGCCGATCATCCCTTTACAACCGGATAACCTACGACGGACGCTTGCTCTATCACAGCGTGGGCTTCACCCGCGGTTCCGGTGAGTTTCACTTTGCGAACGGCCTCTATCGGGCTATTTTCGACTACGTCAGGCAGTTTAGTCAGCCCACGGCAAAGAACAAAAATTGGGGGAGTGGCTTTCGCAACCGTCGTGAGATTATACAAAAATGCTTGGCGGGACTCGGCCTATCCCAGGATTGGCTTTATCACGGTGTCCGTCGCGAGGTTTTCGTCGTTCCCCTTGCTCACAACGTGCGAGAGTTTCTTAGGGGAGATCACTCCAGGATTCACTGGTTTAATCAGTCTGTGGAAGAGTTGTTTTATTGGTTTCGCAAACGCTGGCTCCTACCCCGAGCCGAACGTGACCAGCGTTATCGGAATTTCGATCCAGAATCGTGGCGCCTTTGGGTAGAGAAGGGTAGTACAGAATGACGGAAGAACAAAAAATTTTTGCTGACTTGCCAGCGGCACTGGTGGATGAAGTGCTCGGCGAAGCTAGCCAGGCGGGTGAGCTTCTTCTAAATACTTTCAGGCAGGCCCGGGCCGACCGGGACATCTACCGCAAGAAGCTCCTTGACTTGGGGTTGGTGCAACACGAGTCGGCGCTTGGTTATCCACCGCTGCCCACCACTTGCGCAACTGACGGCTCTTACGCCATCGATCGCCTCCTTACGGCGGACTTCGCGGTCGCAGCCGCAGTAGCGGTCGAGGGTCTTACGCCGCCATCTGAGAAGCGGCATTGGGAGCAGCCGCACCATTCGACTTTCGTAGCGGCAGAGGTGCACCATGAAGAGACAGCCACCGTTCTGCGGGCAGTTATGTTGGGGGAGGAACTCTTGCTGGCCACTCGCGCGCCTCACAACTTGGTCATGCTTGACGGTACTTTGACCCTGCCCATCATCTACTTCAACCAAGCCCTCAATAAGGCGCCGCAAGCCCGTTCTCTTCGTTGTTCTCAGAAATTTCTTGCCCGCAGCGTCGAGTATTTGGAGGCGTATCTAACGATCCTGCAGCCTGCCCGTTCGGATAAGCAATACATCGCCCTGCCCAAGTATTCCACGCGCCGGGAGATCGGTCGACAGGTTGGCTGGCGCGGCGAACACGATGACCGGGGAATTCTGACCCTACTGCTACAACCCGGCGAACTGACTTGGCCCCAGCGGCTCGAACAACCAGATCAGCCGTGGCACATCAATGCTGGTCGGCTTCCAGACGACCTACGGCGGCGAGTCGAGGAACTGGCTGTGAATATCGTGCAAGGACTGGAGCAGGTCTACGTCTTCTATTACAAGCCACACGATTGGCTGCCCGCCTTGCGCGTGGAGGTGGCGTCTGAGGTGGCCCTAAACCCCCATCGTCTCGCCGTAGTTGTCCAAGGACTGAAACACCAATGCGCCATCGCGTCTATGCTGGAGCCTTACCCGCTTTTTTTGGCCGACCGGATGGTGAAAGGGATGGCCCGGGCACTTCCTGCCTTCCGGCAGGTGGCAACCCAGCGCATTGCTGAACAGTATGAGGGAGACATCGGCGAGGTATTTTTTGCCATGCATGGATACCGTAGCGAATCGGGGGTATGAGAGATGAGCGAGAAAGTTGGGAGTATAGACCAGTTGGTTGATGGCACTGAGAAGATCGGAGTCATCGGCTCGCCTTCGTCTACTTCGGAGCTAGCCTTGGATATCTTGGGTGCCGCCGTAACCCGTAAGCTGGTAGGTGAATTAGCCCTCTTCCGCTTTCTGCAGGATTCTTCACCTCACTACGCCCTAGGCCAGATCACCGAGATCCAGCTGCGGAACATTTGGCACGAAGATCCGACTATGCGCAGCCTCATCCGTCAGCGCGGCCGGGTGGACGCCGTTAGCGAGCGCCAGGATACCCATCAGGGCAAGATGGTCATCAGCGCCGTATTCCGCCAGAGCGGCTCGTTCGGATACGAGCCGAGCATCCTTGGCACGGTCCCCTCTACGGGGACATCCATCCATCTCGTAGCCGATGACGTCCTAAACGAAATTTTGCATCTTTATCGTGACCAACTCTTCTACCTGGGCCATGTGTACGGGTCCAAACCCAGGCTTCCTCTCTGGTTCAAGCACTTCGACCGGGGGCCGGACGGTGCTGGAGAGGCATACCACTTAGGCATCTTCGGTAAAACGGGCTCCGGCAAGTCGGTGCTGGCCAAGATGATTTTATTAGCCTATGCCCGTTATCCCAAGATGGCGCTACTCGTCATCGACCCACAAGGCGAGTTCGCTAAAGACCTTCGCGGGGGTGGGGCAGGCGGCGAATTTGCCCTCCCGCTGGGCGACGTTGTGAAGCGCCTCGGAAAACAGGCCTTCGTCCTCACCGTCCGCAACCTGGTTCTGGATCGCTGGGAGTTGTTTGAACAGATTTTGTACGAGTCGCCCTTCTTTGAACGGCTAACGATCCCAAAGTCGGAGAATAGGGAACTTGCCTGTGGCATCCTTTCGGACAAGCTCCAGAAGAGTGGTATCAAGCTGAAAGACCTCAGTCATCGTGAATCTTTTGATAAAGCTTGGAAACTTCTTGGCGACGATAAGGTGCAGAAGCAGTTCTACCGGTCCGAGGCGCCGCGGCAGCGTTTCCACGCAGCCTGGGAGGAAGCGAACCCAGACGAGTTCTTCAACGACTATTGGGGGCCGGTGACGGAACTCTTTCGAGAAGACCGCCCGAATGCCCGGCCCGTCAACAAAGCCCTTTCCTGGCTCCTCAACCCGGAAGCTTCTATCCGGCCGCTTCTGGTGATTGATCTGTCCAGGGAGCAGACCCAGGGTCTCTTCTGGAATGCCCGGATCCAGTCGCTGGTCATCAAGCGGATGTTGGACGGATTGACCCAGGCGGCAGAGTACTTTTACAAGGAAGGCCAGAGCCTCAATACTCTCGTTGTAATCGACGAAGCCCATCGGCTGGCGCCGCGGGAAATCTCCAAGGAGGATGACGCTGCCCGCGGCGTGCGGGACGTCCTCGTGGACGCAGCCCGCACCACCCGCAAATACGGCCTTGGCTGGCTTTTCATAAGTCAAACCCTTTCCAGCCTCCACAACGAGATCATTCAGCAATTGCGTATTTTCTTCTTCGGATTTGGTCTAGGGCTGGGGCAGGAGTTTCAGGCGCTCCGGCAGCTTGTCGGTTCTTCCGGCACAGCTCTCGATCTCTATCAATTATTCCGAGATCCCCATTCGGCCTTCGACATTTCCAGCAGGCAGTACTCGTTCATGACCATTGGGCCGGTTAGCCCACTTTCTTTCGCTGGGACACCACTGTTCTTCAACGCCTTTAATACGGTGGAGGCGTTCTTGGAAGCAAACCGGCTCAAGAGTTGAGGTCCTTCCGAATCAATGATGATAATGGAACGCAGTAAGCGAAAATCGTCCGGTTGAGGAGGTGGTCATGGGGTAGGAGACAAGGTTTGAGTAAGTCTGGGGCTTGAAGTTGTGCGGCCGGGGTGAAAAAGAGGGTATGTCACCCTAAGGTCCCAAGAAAAGCAAGGTTTAGGACCTAAGCTACGCCATAGGAAGCCTTAAACACGTAATACATGAGCGACTGCCAGGGCGAGCCCTTTCGGTAGGTACCGAGGCCTGCATGCTCGGCCGGGGTCTTATCGCCCAGGGCTTTTTGGGGAATGAGGAAGTTGTAGGTAAGGATCCGGTTTAAGGCGTAAGCCACAATCCCAGCTTTAGACTTAATACCCCAAAAAGCCCGCAGGGGAGCCTTTAACCACCCGTGCTGGCGCTCAATGACATTGTTGTTAGGCAGGTGGTCAAATCCCTTATAAACTATGTGTCTTGCGCCGGGAAGCACTATAGGAACAACCGTTTTATAGGTTGGGAGGCCGTCGGATACCACGGTGAGGCGCTGGCCGTTACCGCTAAGCTGGTTTAGAAAGTTGAAACAAGAAACAGCATCCCGGTACTCCGAGAAGGACCAGGCCGGGATCAGGCGGTGTACCGGGTCCCGGGAGGCCCAAAAGACCTTGTGGCGGTTGTGGAAGAGGAAGGTTTCGTCGATGTGAACCTTCCCGGACACGGGAAGCTCTAGTTGCCCGAGCTCCCGGTACAGGCACAAGGCCGCCTTCTTGGTCCAGATCAGGATGGTATCGGCGGAAGGGGAAACTGAGAACAGGTCCTTTAAGATGGTGGCGGTAGTGGTGGCCGGAAGGGCTATGTAGACGCTGAAGTACAAAGCGATAGCCACCGTCTGTTTAGAGTAGCGCATCCTTTGGAACCGGAAGGGGCCGTACTCTAAAAGACCACAGCCACTAACCACGTTCTTTTGGGTAAGCCAGCTTTCAGGTTGAGCTTGTGGCGGCACTTTTTCCTCCCCGTGCACCGGTAGCGGACATAGGTGGCTCTGACTTTATAGACCTCCATAGCCCGCCCGCATAGGGGACAGCGGATATGAGGTTCCTTCTTAGTCCGGGGCCTTTCCGGTTGAAACTGGTGGCGGCAATCGGGGTTGGTGCACTGGTAGTTCTGGTATCTCCTTCCCCCAGGTCCCGGCTGGTGGCCGTTCTTTCTGGTGGGCCACCCGCACCTGGGGCAAGATGGATTGCCAGAGGCTTTACGGCTCAAAGTTTGGTTACCCTCCTTTGCTGAGGTGGTTGTGTATTTACAAGATTCTCCCCAGGGAGGGGGGTAACCTCCATAAGGTTAGAGTCCTTATGCTGCAATAGATTTAGGAAATTTGTTTCGGAAGCATCGTAAATATATAGGGGTGGTGTGGTTATGGATAGTCAAATGTTCTTGGCTCCAGTGAGCCTTGACCTCAATGGCCAGACTTGGAGTTTTTGGCTTAACCCTAAGGGGGATTTAATGGTTCGAGAGCCTTCCGGTCGGGAATCGCCCGAACATGTAAGACCAGAAATCAAGTTATTGGCTCGGGAAGTAGTCGGGTTTGATGTGGCCAGCCTCCCTGCGGTTGGCAATGGTCCAGAAACGGAACCGGGGGTTTTGGTGGTTTACGCCGACCGAAGCGGGAAGCTGGGGCAGGCGAGGTTGCGGGGAGCGGATGGCTGGGGAGGTTCCGAACCTCCCTACCTCTGCCTGTCGGAGATGGAGGTTGGGGCGAGATGCCCGTCCTTGGCCCGGCAAGGCGAGAGGATCTGGCTCACCTATGCCGCTGATCCGCCTGACGGCGGGTGGTGCCTGTGGCAAAGAAGCTTCGAGGAAGGAGAATGGAGCCAAGCCATAGCGATAGATTTTGGCAGCGAAGGAACCGTAGACGCTGGCTTGGTGACGGTTGATGGTCAAGGGGTTGCCCACCTCTTCTATCTTTGGTTGGGTCCCGATTCCTGCTCCAGGCTCCTTTATCGTTATCGATACCCTATCATGCTAGATTGGTCGGAAGCCTCAGCCTTTGTCCAGGCCGATAGCGCCATCGGGCTGCCAGCCTCTTGCCTCGACCAGGCCGGTAACCTGCTTTTGGCCTGGCCGGTGGAGGAAGGCGAAAGGGTGCAAATTTGGTTTGCCCGCCATTTGAGCGGCGGGTGGCCGGCGGGTGGCTGGGAAGAGGCCCGCCTGGTGGCGCCGACGATATCCTGGGCGGGCAAGAGTTCTGAGGCTGGCAATGGTTCCGATGATGGCAGCAGTGCCGGCCGAGCGGCCCTTGGGCCTCGTCGCTGGTTAGCTTTGAAAGCTGGTCCGGGGATGGTTTTTGTACATCTTTTAATGGACGGGAAAGTGCGCAGCTTTTGCTCCCTCGATGGCGGCAAGGCATGGAGGGAGACCGAGGAGCTAACCGTGGGCGGCCAGGTTAACCCAGTACGGATATATACTTTTAGGCCCCTGGGGGATGCCAAGCTATTTGGCCTGGAGGAGACCAGGTTCCAAGGAGCGGCGATAGTGGAAGCGCCGGTGGAGCCGTCGGTGGAAGTACCGGCAATAGGCCAGGAGGCGATACCTGAAGCCCAAGCAGGAGACACCACGGAAACACCTTCCCAAGAAAGGGTTGAGGGGACGCCCGTAAAGGCCAGGCTCCAACTAATACAGCCGCTTCGAACCCAGGGAACGGGAATCCAGCTTGTTCCAGCGGGGGGACGCTTCCCAGCTATGCGTTGGCCCCAGGTTAGAGCTGACGCTGGCTCCCCAGGTGGGGCGGCTGGCCAAGAGCGCCTAGGCCGCGACCTGGCGGAGATGGAAGATTATCTCAAGCGCCTGCGCCAGTACATACGCGAATTAGAGGAGCGGAACGTGCGCTTGGAGGGTACCATCATGGAAAAGAACCGCCGCCTCTCGCTGGTGGCCGATGCCTCTCGGCAGTATATTGCCAGGGCCCAGGCGCTTACCGATGAGCTTAAAGAAAAGCAGCGGCTAGCCGAAAGCTTACAGAGCGAACTCCAGGCTTTTCAAAAAGAGGTCCAGGCTTCCCAGACCGAGCTAGCTCGCATCCAGCGGGAAAAGGAGGCATTGGAACAGCAAAATCGCCGCTTGGCGGCGGAAATGGATCACCTCAGGCAGGTGATCGAGCAGCTGAGGCGAGAAATGGAGACCAAGACTCAAGAAATCAGCCAGTTGAAAGAGAAGCTGGCCGAGCTGGAACTAAGGAACCAGGAGCTCAAAAATGCATTGGCGGAGAAGCGGGCCCGGTTTTGGGAACGGCTAAAACGGCAATTCTAACCATCGAGCTAAAAAAGGCTATTTGATCGGCTCGGAGGCCAAGTGAGGCCGGCGATTAGGCGCCAGGGCAGAAGAGCTTGGCAGAGCGGCTTTTGCTTATCGCGGAGGGGCGGGTACAATCTAAATATTAGCTAAATATGAGTTGGCTGCCAGTCAGCGGGAGCCAAGCTGGGGACAGCCGAACCAAGGTAGGCATCAAGATCAGCCAAAGGAGGAGCCCACATGTATAAGCCGCCAGCCGCCGTCGCTTCTTTAGTAGCCAAATTAGTAACCGGAGTAACTGCGTTGACTCTAGCTTTAGGCCCAATCCTACCCGCCGACGCCAGGCCAGCCCCGCGTTGGCCAGAGCCAGCCTGGTTTGCCCAGTTTGGGTCCCAGCCGCCCACGCCAACCTCACCATTTACTAATGATTCCTCTACGCCTAGCTATCCAACAGCTGAGCAGTCAAGCCCGACTGCTTCCCAGCCGTCAACCGGAGGTAATGCATATATGCCCCGCTGGCCAGAGCCAGCTTGGTTTGCCCAATTTGGGTCCCAGCCGCCTCAGCTGCCGCCGGCGGGCGCGCAGCCGACCCCTGCTCCTAACCCAGCGCCCGCCCCAGCACCGGTACCCAATCCAGCGCCTGCACCTGGACCCTCCCCGGCACCGTCTCCAGCACCAGCACCTACCCCGGCGCCGCCGGATCCATCAGCTCCGGCTAGCTCGGCGCCTTTTGACCACAGCTTGACCCGCGAGGAAGCCAGGCTCTTTAGCTTGATTAATCAGGAGCGGAAGAAGCTAGGCATTCCCGAGCTGCAAATTGACTACCAGTTGGTCAAGCTAGCTAGGCAAAAGAGTCAAGACATGGTGGATAACCATTATTTTGGGCACCAGTCTCCTACCTACGGAAGCGCAGCAGATATGGTCAAGGCTGCTGGCATCGAATACCGGATCGTGGGCGAGAACATCGGCCAAGCCTATACCGTGGATGCTGTCCACCTAATGATGATGGATAGCGGCCCCCACCGCTCCACTCTTCTCAACCGCAAGTTCCAATGGGTAGGAGTAGGCGTAGTCCGAGTTGGTTCCGGGGTAATGGTCACCGAGCTATTTGTAGGAAGATAGATGGCTTGGCTAGGGCCAAGACTGTACAGCTGGTTCTGGACCAGCAATCCCACAAAAGTTCAGAAGAATAATCCAGCCCCCTGGCCCATGAAGAAGGTACCAGGGGGTTCTCGTCAAGTCATCGCCTGGCCCGCGAGCCTTGGGGAGGCTAGCCGTGACCTCTACCGGACGAGCTGGGCCGGGCTCTTTAGTATTACTCAGGCATTTACCCATCTAGTTTACTCTGCCTACATCTAAAGATCTTCCACCGGATGGGCTGGGGGCTGTCTCGCATTTTGCCAAGTTTGGGGGTAAAATAGCGGGTAGGGCCCGCGCTCCGAAGTGAGAGAAGGAGATGTTGGTGGTGCCGCGCGGCGCCGCGGAGCACTGGGAGCGCCGCGGCAGCCAAAGCGGGTTTGGCGCTGCCAAGGTTGGGGTGGGTTATAAGTTCTAGAAGGAGATGTACATATGGACTGGCTAATGACAGCAGCAATCCTGGTGACCGGCATTGGCGGGGGTTTGTTGGGAGCGCTGGTGGGCTTGGGGGGCGGGATCCTGGTGGTGCCCATATTGACCTTGCTCCTGGGAGTTCCCATCCATCATGCCATCGGCGCCAGCCTCGTGGCCGTGGCCGCCACCTCCAGCACCGCGGCCAGTACCTACCTGGACCGCCACCTTACCAACGTTCGGCTGGGCATGACTATGGAGACCGCCACCACCATTGGCGGTATCCTGGGGGGATTGACGGCTGCCCTCCTCAATCGGGAAATCTTGAGCGGCATTTTTGCCTTGGCCTTGGTAGGGATGGGCATTTCCATGTTTTACAAGGTCAAGGACGAGGGCACGGCCATAGCTTTGAACCCCCAGGCTTCAGGCTTCATGGCCAAGCTGGCGGCTGCCTACCAGGACCCTTACACTCACCAGCGAGTTGACTATCAGGTGCGGAGGCTGCCCTTGGGCTTAGGGCTTTCCTTTATAGCCGGCAACCTCTCCGGGCTTTTGGGCATCGGTGGCGGCGCCATCAAGGTGCCAGCTATGGTTTTGCTAATGGGCGTGCCCATGCGGGTGGCCAGCGCCACCAGCAACTTCATGATTGGGGTTACTGCCGTGGCCAGCGCCTACATCTATTATACCCGGGGATTTGTCGACCCCTTGGTAGCCGGCCCGGTGGCGGTGGGCATTTTTCTGGGGGCGAGCTTAACTCCCAGGCTGGCGGGCAAGATAGACAGCAAGGCGATTACCAAGATTATGGCTGTGATCCTATTGGTGATGGCGGTGGAAATGGCCTTGAGCGCCTTTGGTATTCGCATTCATTAGCAGCAATAACAACAACAGGAACCAACTGGCTAATGACTACACAATTTCTCGAAACTAGAAAGGGTGAAAGCCATGGGCCGAGATTATGGCAACCGCCCGCCCAGAAAGCCGGCGGTTGAAGAAGCGGGGGCTGGCCCCTTGGGCGACAACGGTCCGCTGGCCCCGGCGGCTGATCTGCGCTTGGAAAAGTTCATCAGCCAGGTACTGCGGACGGGAGTTCTGACCTGCCTTTTCCTGGTCGGGATCGGCTTTATTTTACTTGCCTTCCATCCGGCCGGGGCCATGCATATGGTGCTCCCTTTCCGGGAAATCTTTCCGGCCATGATTCGCGGTCAAGGGACGGCCTTTATTGATTTAGGGATTCTGGTGCTTTTGGCTACGCCCCTGGCTCGGGTGGTCATTACCGGCATCGGCTTTGCCTGGCAAAGGGAATGGCCGTTTGCCTTGATATCCTTGGCGGTACTCTTAATCTTGGTGGCCAGCATTATCATTGGTTCCCATTAGCCCGGCACTCAATTTGACTCCGTGGGCACGGAGTTCACCTGGAGCAACTAGGCAGGCTTGGTCGGCCATGGTGGGCCAGCGGTTAAGTGCTGGACCCGGCTGGAGGGGCATATGGTTTTGCGGGCGAGCTTGGAGCATTAATCATGCATAGGAGGTTTAGTTTTGCGGGATATCTTTCAGGGTTTGAATCCCCGGCAGCTGGAAGCTGTAACTTATGGCGAGGGGCCGCTCTTGGTGTTGGCTGGGGCGGGGAGCGGGAAAACCCGGGTGCTCACCTACCGGGTGGCCTACTTGGTGGACCAAGGGGTGGGGCCGGATCGGATCTTGGCCATCACCTTCACCAACAAGGCGGCTGAAGAAATGAAAAGCCGGTTGGCAGCGCTTTTGGGTTGGCGCATTCGCAACCTTTGGGTCAGCACCTTCCATGCTGCTTGCGCTCGCATCCTTAGGCGCGATGCCGCCCATTTGGGCTACACTTCCCATTTCAGCGTCTACGATGATGCCGACCAGCAGACCCTGATCAAATCCTGCTTAAAGGAGCTAGAGCTGGACGATAAGAAATACCCGCCCCGAGGTATAGCTGCCGCCATTAGCCGAGCCAAGAACGAGCTTTTAGACCCAGATGAGTTTTACGACCAGGCGGAAAATTTTTTCCAGGGGCAGGTGGCCAGGGTATACCGGATCTATCAGAAGAGGCTTAGGCAGCAAAACGCCATGGATTTCGATGACCTGCTGGTACAAACGGTGCGGCTGTTCCAGGAGCACCCGGAAGTTTTAGATTACTACCAGGACAAGTTTATGTATTTGCTCATCGATGAGTACCAGGATACCAACCAGGCCCAATACCAGCTGAGCCGCCTTCTAGCCCAGGCGCGGCGCAACATCTGCGCGGTGGGGGACCCGGACCAATCCATTTATGGTTGGCGAGGGGCGGACATTACCAATATCCTTGCCTTTGAAGAGGATTATCCCGATGCCAAGGTGGTGCTATTAGAGGAAAACTACCGCTCTACCCAGAATATCCTGGAGGCAGCCAATTTCCTCATCCGCCAAAATCGGGAGCGCAAGGAGAAGAACCTGTGGACCAGGAATCCCCGGGGGGATCTGGTGACGGTCTATCCGGCTGCCAATGAGCACGATGAGGCGGAATTTGTGGCCCAGACCGCCTTGGAGATTTGCCGGACCGAGGGGCGAAAGCTTGCTGATTGCGCCGTCTTTTATCGTACCCATGCCCAGTCCCGGGTGCTGGAGGAAGTGCTGATGCACCTGGGGGTGCCCTACCAAATCGTGGGTGGTCTCAAGTTCTATGAACGCAAGGAAATCAAGGACTTGGTGGCCTACCTGCGGTTGATCGTCAATCCCGCTGACAACCTAAGCCTAAGCCGGATCATCAACGTGCCCCGGCGGGGTATTGGCAGCGTGACTTGGGCCCGGGTGCAAGCTTATGCTGCTCAGCAGGGGGTCTCCATATATGAAGTCATATCTCGCCCCGACTGGTTGCGACCCTTGGCAGGAAGGACGGCAGCCAAGATCGAAGAGTTCGTTACCCTGGTGGAAGGCTGGCGGGGCCGTTACCAGCGGCTGACGGTGGCAGAGGTGGTGGAGGCAGTCTTGGCCCAATCGGGCTATTTGAGGGAGCTGGAAGCAGAAAAGACGGTGGAAGCCCAAACTCGGATAGAAAACCTCAAGGAATTTATTTCCGTAGCCCAAGAATTTGACCTGAAAGCGGTGCAGGGGGAGACGGCAGCTGAGCCCACCTTAGAAGGGTTTTTGTCCCAAGTTTCCCTCACCACCGACCTGGATACCATGGTTGAAAGGGAGAATGCCATCACCCTGATGACCCTGCATGCCGCCAAGGGATTGGAGTTTCCGTTGGTGTTTTTAATCGGGATGGAGGAGGGAGTGTTTCCCCACAATCGCGCCTTGGACGAGCCCCACGAGTTGGAGGAGGAAAGGCGCCTCTGCTACGTAGGCATGACCCGGGCCAAAGAAAAACTATTTTTAACCTTTGCTTGCCAGCGCACCCTGTACGGGGAGACGGTTTACAACCCGCCCTCACGTTTTTTGGAAGAAATTCCCCGCCATTTGGTTAGGCTAATGGGGGAAGAAGAAGAGCATGGCAAGCAATCCGGTGGGGAGGTCGGCGAGGGGGTTAGCTTGGGCTCGGACTTGGCGGCTTGCTCCTTTAGCGCCGGCGACCGGGTTCACCACCCCAAGTTTGGGGATGGGGTGGTATTGGAAATTGGGGGTCGCAAGGAAGATCCGGAAATCAAGGTAACCTTTGCTACCCATGGAGTGCGCAATTTGCTTTTGCGCTATGCTCCTTTGAAGCGGATATGAGTAGCCGGCGAAAGGGCGGGAGGATGTGGGGCAGGTGATGAGAGCAACCGGCCAAAAAGCAGTTTTTGCATTTGGGCAATTACAATGAGAGGTGAAATCAGTGGCAGATAAGGAAGTGATGGAGCGGGTAAATCAACTCCGGCGGCTGATCGAGGAGCACAACTATTATTATTACGTTCTGGACCAGCCCCGCATCACCGATGCCGAGTACGACCGGTTGATGCAAGAGCTGATCAAGCTTGAAGAAAAGCATCCTGAGCTTATAACGCCGGATTCGCCTACTCAAAGGGTGGGCGGCCAGCCCCTTCCCTTTTTTGCCCAGGTACGCCATCGTTTCCCCCTCTTGAGCCTAAACGACGCCTTTGGCGTTGACGATTTGCGGGATTTCCACCGGCGGGTAGTAGCGACCGTGGGGTCGGATGTGGAATACGTGGTGGAGCTAAAGATTGATGGGTTGTCGGTGGCGCTGACTTACGACCAGGGCATTTTGGTGACCGGGGCCACCCGGGGGGACGGTGAGGTGGGCGAGGATGTGACTCAGAACCTAAAGACTATCCGCAGCCTCCCCCTGCGCCTGCGCCAGCCCTTAGCCCGCCTGGAAGTGCGGGGAGAAGCCTTCATGCCTAAGGAAGCCTTTGCCCGGCTCAATGCCGCTCGGGAAAGTGCCGGGGAACCTACTTTTGCCAATCCTCGCAACGCTGCCGCCGGGTCACTCCGCCAGCTGGACCCCAAGGTGGCGGCCCATCGTTCCCTGGACATTTTTGTCTATCAGGTTATGTACGTGGAGGGGTACCAGCTAACTACCCACGCCCAGGCTCTAGAGCTGTTGGAAAGCCTAGGGTTTAAAGTCAACCCCCATCGACGCGTGTGCCGTTGCCTGGAGGAGGTGATGGATTTTGCCCGGCAGTGGGAGGATAAGCGCCACGATCTCCCCTACCAGATTGACGGGCTAGTAATCAAGGTCAATCGCTTGGACCAGCAAGCGGCCCTGGGAGCCACCGCCAAAAGTCCGCGTTGGGCGGTGGCTTACAAGTTCCCAGCTGAGCAGGCCCAGACGGTAGTGCGCCAGATCGTGGTCAGCGTGGGCCGGACCGGGGTACTGACCCCAACCGCCATCTTCGATCCAGTGCGCCTGGCCGGTACCACCGTCTCCCGGGCTACCCTGCATAATGAGGATTACATCCGCGAGAAAGACGTGCGCCTAGGAGATACGGTGGTGGTGCAGAAGGCGGGGGACATCATCCCCGAAGTAGTGGAAGTCAAAAAGGAGAAGCGCACCGGCCAGGAAAAACCGTTTCAGATGCCCCGTACTTGCCCGGAATGCGGCGCTCCGGCAGTGCGGCTGGAAGGAGAGGCGGCTTACCGCTGTACCGGCGGTATCTATTGCCCGGCCCAGGTGCGGGAAAGGATCATTCACTTTGCTTCCCGTAACGCCATGGATATCGAAGGTTTGGGCCCGGCCATTATCAGCCAGCTTTTGGCCGCTTCCTTGATCCGGGATCCAGCTGACCTCTACAGCTTGCGTTACGAAGACCTGGTCCAGCTGGAACGCATGGGCCCGCAATCTTCCAAGAACCTCTTGGCTGCCATTGAGAGGAGCAAGCAAAACTCCTTGGCCCAGCTCATCTTTGCCCTGGGCATCATGCATGTGGGAGAGCGGGCGGCAGCCGTGCTGTCCCGCCACTATCATTCTCTAGATGAACTCATGGCAGCGAAGGTAGAAGACTTAACCAAGCTTCCCGACGTGGGGCCCAAGATTGCCGAGAGCATCGTCTCCTTTTTTGAGGTTCCCGGCAACCGGCAGGTCATCGCCAAGCTCAAGGCGGCAGGGGTGGACCCCCGGAGCGAAGTCGAGGGCGGGCAAGCCCAAGGGAAACTGGCCGGCAAGACCTTTGTGCTCACCGGTACCCTGGAGCGGTTTAGCCGCAGCGAGGCAGAAAAGCTGATTGAGTCCCAAGGCGGCAAAGCTACTTCCAGCGTCTCCAAGAAGACCGACTACGTGGTGGTGGGAGCCAACCCGGGCTCCAAATACGACCGGGCGCTGCAATTGGGAGTCAAGATCCTGAGCGAAGAGGAATTCTTAAAGCTGGTGGGGGTGGAGTAAGCCGTGCCCATGCGGCCAAGCGGCCCGGCCAGACCACGAAAAAGCAACTGGGGAACTCAGCACTCAATCAGCGGGGACTAAACTTAGTAAGGACGTCTTAGCGCCTGATCGGGCGGTGCCCCCTGGGTGGATTACTGAATTGAGTGCTGGGCGCCGAAGGGCGAGGGGGAACCATACGGATCGCTGGCGAGGCCAGTCTTTCGCCGGCGCCAGCGCCCCGGCATGGGAAATGTTTCGGAAGCATCTTCTCGAAGGAGGTACGGATATGCCCTTAACTAAAGCGGAAGTGGAGCACGTGGCCCTTTTGGCCCGGCTGGCCTTATCGGAGGAGGAGAAGGAGCGCTATGCCCACCAGCTGGGAGCCATCTTGGATTACATGGAAAGGCTCAACCAACTGGATACCTCCAAGGTGGAGCCTATGGCCCATGTTTTGCCTTTGCACAACGTTTTTCGGGATGATATAGCCCGAGACTACCTGAAAAACGAGGAGGCGCTGGCCAATGCTCCCGACCCTTATCAGGGCCAGTTCCGGGTGCCCAAGGTTTTCTAGCCGGCATGCTTATGAAGGGTTTAAGGAGCGAGTGTAAGCCAAGGCAGGCTCAAGAGCGAAGGGGGTAGATGCAGGTTGGAGCTTCATGAGCTGACCGCAAGTCAGCTGTCGCAGTTGCTCAAGCAGAGAGAAGTGAGTGCCCGAGAAGTCACCGACGCTTACCTTGAAAGAATCGAGGCCCTGGACCAAAAGATCGGCGCCTACCTGACCGTAACTGCCGATCTGGCTCGCCAGCAAGCCAAAGATATTGACCAACGCCGGGCTCGTGGCGAGGAACTTCCGGCTTTGGCCGGGATCCCGGTGGCCCTAAAGGATAACCTTTGCACTCAAGGGATAAAGACCACCTGCGCTTCCAAAATTCTGGGAAACTTCATCCCTCCCTATGACGCCACCGTGGTGGAAAAGCTAAAGGCCAACGGAGCGGTTATTCTGGGCAAGCTCAATATGGATGAGTTTGCCATGGGTTCCTCCAACGAGAACTCCGCCTTTGGCCCGGTACATAACCCTTGGGATCTGGACCGGGTGCCGGGCGGCTCATCGGGGGGAGCGGCGGCGGCGGTGGCAGCCCGCGAGGCGGCTTACGCCATCGGCTCCGATACCGGTGGCTCCATCCGCCAGCCGGCAGCGCTGTGCGGGGTGGTGGGGATGAAGCCCACCTACGGCCGGGTTTCCCGCTATGGATTGGTGGCCTTTGCCTCCTCCTTGGACCAAATCGGGCCGCTGACCCGAGATGTGACTGATTGTGCTTTGGTACTGGCTGCCATCGCTGGCCATGATCCCAAAGATTCCACCTCCGCGGACATTTCGGTTCTCGATTATCGAAAAGACCTAAATGGGGACATCAAGGGCATGCGGGTGGGCATTCCCAAAGAATACTTCATCGAGGGCATGGAGCCCCAAAACCGCAGCCTGGTGGAAAAGGTAATTGAGCGCCTAGAGGCCCTGGGGGCCACCTGCGAGGAGGCTTCCCTACCCCACACCGAGTACGCTCTGCCGGCCTATTACTTGGTGGCTCCGGCTGAGGCCAGCTCCAACTTGGCCCGCTACGATGGGGTGGGCTATGGCTTTAGGGCCCAATCGGAGGGTCCGGAAAGCATCGTCGATATGTATATGGAGACCCGCCGGCAGGGGTTTGGTCCCGAGGTGAAGCGGCGAATTATGCTGGGGACCTATGCCTTGAGCTCCGGTTATTATGACGCTTACTACCTTAAGGCCCTGAAGGTGAGGTCGCTAATCCGCCAGGATTTCGATTCTGCCTTTGAGCGCTTTGACGTGCTGATTGTTCCCACTACCCCGACCCCGGCCTTCCGGCTGGGCGAGAAGGTTGACGATCCCCTCTCCATGTACCTATCGGATCTCTTTACCATCCCGGTCAACATGGCGGGCATTCCTGCCGTATCTGTCCCCTGTGGCTTTGCTGGCGGCTTGCCGGTAGGAGTCCAGATCATGGGTAAGGCTTTTGACGAGGCCACCATCCTGCGGGTGGCCTACGCCATCGAACAGGACTTGGGACTGAGTAACCTTTGCCCGCCCCTGGAGGTGAAAGCTTATGCCTGATTGGTCTGAAAGGTACGAAGCCATCATCGGCCTTGAGGTTCACGCTGAGCTTAAGACCGAGTCCAAGGCCTTTTGCGGTTGCAGCACCGCCTTTGGGGCTGAACCAAACACCCACGTTTGCCCGGTTTGCTTAGGGTTGCCAGGGGTGTTGCCGGTCCTCAACCGCAAGGTGATAGAGTACACCATGAAGGCGGCCTTGGCCCTAAATTGCGAGATCGCAAGCTTTAGCAAATTTGACCGCAAGAATTACTATTATCCGGATCTACCCAAGAATTACCAGATTTCCCAGTACGATTTGCCCCTGGCCAGCCACGGATATTTAACCATTCAGGTTGACGGCCAGCCGCGGCGCATCGGCATCCGCCGGGTACACATGGAAGAGGATGCTGGCAAGCTGGTACACGTGACCGGACCGGACGGGCGGGAATATTCGCTGGTGGATTATAACCGCACCGGGGTGCCGCTGATGGAGATTGTCTCCGAGTCTGATATCCGCACCCCGGAGGAGGCGCGAGCTTACCTGGAGAAGCTGAAGGCCATCCTCGAGTATACGGAAGTATCGGACTGCAAAATGGAGGAGGGGTCACTGCGCTGCGATGTTAACGTTTCGGTGCGCCGGCGAGGACAAAAGGAATTTGGTACCAAAACCGAGCTCAAGAATATGAACTCCTTTCGGGCAGTGCAGCGGGCCTTGCAGTATGAAATCCAGCGCCAGATCGAGGTGCTGGAGGAGGGCGGCGAGATTGTTCAGGAAACCAGGATGTGGGATGAGGCCAAGGGGGTAACCGCCAGCATGCGGGGCAAGGAGGAAGCCCAGGATTACCGCTATTTTCCTGAACCCGACCTAGTGCCCTTGGTTATCGATCGGGAGTGGGTGGAGTCCGTTCGCCGAGAACTCCCCGAGCTCCCTGATGCTAGGCGGGAGCGGCTGATTAAGGAGTACGGCCTGCCGCCTTACGACGCCGGGGTGATAACCAGCTCCAAGGCCTTGGCCGAATTCTTTGATGCCACCGTGGCCCTTTATCCTAACCCCAAAGTGGTGAGCAACTGGATTATGGGCGAGTTCCTGCGACTTTTGAACGCCCACGGCTTGGAGGTAAGGCAGGCTCAAGTGACCCCACAGGGGCTGGCTGAGCTGCTTCGCCTGCAGGACCAGGGCACCATCAGCGGTAAGATCGCCAAGGCGGTCTTTGAAGAGATGTTTACCACCGGCAAGGCTCCTGGACAGATTGTAAAGGAGAAGGGCCTGGTACAGATCAGCGATCCGCAGGTGATCGAGGGCATAGTCAAAGAAGTGGTGGCTAATAACCCTGCGGTGGTGGAAGATTATCTGTCCGGCAAGGAAAAAGCCCTTGCCTTCCTGGTGGGCCAGGTTATGAAGCAGACCAAAGGGAAGGCCAACCCCGGGCTGGTTAACCAAATCTTAAGGGAGACCCTGGCAAGATCTAAATAATTCCAGTAGGAAAAATTGGACCTAAATCGAATACCAATCTATACAATCCCAGGGGCAGTACGGTATAATTACCCTAATACTACTTGCCGGAGGCGATCTTAGACTGCCTTTGGGGGAAGGGGGTTGGTATTCGTGATGAACCAGATTCTTATCGTTGATACTACTCTGCGGGACGGTGAGCAGACGGCAGGAGTAGTCTTTGCCAATCAGGAGAAACTGAGAATCGCCAAGATGCTGGACGAAGTGGGAGTATTTGAGATCGAGGCCGGCGTTCCGGTGATGGGAGGGGACGAAAAGAAAGTCATCAAAGAAATAGTAGATGCCGGCCTGAAAGCCCGGATCATGGGCTGGAACCGGGCGGTGGTGAGCGATGTCCAGCATTCGCTGGATTGCGGGGTGCAGGCGGTAGCCATATCCATTTCCACCTCCGATATTCATATTCAGCATAAGCTGCACAGCACCCGGGAAAAGGTCCTGGCCGACATGGCCCGGGCGACCGAGTTTGCCAAAAAACATAACCTCTATGTTTCCGTTAATGCTGAAGATGCTTCCCGGAGCGATCGGGATTTCCTGCTGAAGTTTGCCCGTACCGCCAAGGAAGCCGGTGCCGACCGGTTGCGCTTCTGCGATACCGTTGGCATCCTGGAGCCCTTTAGCACCTACGATCGGGTCAAGGAGATCGTTGACACCGTAGGCATCGAAGTGGAAATGCACACTCACAATGACTTCGGCATGGCCACGGCCAATACTCTGGCGGGGTTACGCGCTGGGGCCAGGTTTGCCGGCGTCACCGTCACCGGCTTGGGCGAACGGGCCGGCAACGCCGCCTTGGAAGAAGTGGTTATGGCCCTCAAGTACGTGCAGGGCATTGATCTGGGGTTTAAGACCGAGAAGTTTCGAGAGCTAGCCGAGTACGTAGCTCGGGCGGCGGGCCGGGAGCTGCCGGTGTCCAAGGCCATAGTTGGCAGCAACATGTTTGCCCACGAGTCCGGCATCCACGCCGACGGGGCCCTCAAGAACCCGCTCACCTATGAAGTGTTTAAGCCCGAAGAAGTGGGCCTGGAGCGGCAGATCGTAATTGGCAAGCACTCGGGCACCGCGGCCATCAAGGCCAAGTTCCGCGAGTACGGGATTGAATTGACGGAGAAAGAAGCTGCCGACATCTTAGTCCGAGTGCGGGCTACGGCGGTGGAGCTCAAGCGCTCGCTGTTTGACAAGGAGCTGGCCTACATCTGGGAGGAGTACCAGGAGGAAATGGGTCGCCCCCGCCATCACGCGATCTGATGACCCCTCTGATGAGCTCTCAAGGCTGAGTAGCCCGGTAGTCAGCAAGGCTGTAACTAGGTGACCGGCGGAAGGTATGTAGGCCAAGTCTAGAGAGCAACCAGGACCGAAAGCCTATGGAAAATCAGGGGGCTCGCCGCAAAGCGGCGAGCCCTCAAGCAATCTGCTTGGCCTCGGCCATGGCCAGCGCCATTTCTAGATGCTGGGTTGCCACTGCTTTGCATAGGCTTCTTTTTAGTGGAAGGAGGACAAGATGAGCCATAAGATTACCCTTATTCCTGGCGATGGTACTGGTCCCGAGCTTACCGAGGCAGCATGCCGGGTGATCGAAGCAACCGACGTTGCCATTGAATGGGAAGTGGTGGAAGCCGGCGAGAAAGTGATCCCTAAGTATGGCACCCCGCTGCCGGAGCCGGTGCTGGAATCCATCCGCCGAAACCGGGTGGCGCTAAAGGGCCCCCTCACTACCCCGGTAGGCCACGGTTTTCGCAGCGTCAACGTGGCCCTGAGGAAGGAACTAAATCTATTTGCCAACGTGCGTCCGGCCCGCACTTTGCCCCACTTGCCCTCGCGCTACCATCAGGTGGACCTGATAGTGGTTAGGGAGAATACCGAGGACTTATATGCCGGGGTGGAACACATGGTGGGGGAAGACGCAGCCGAAAGCATCAAGATCGTTACCCGCAAAGCATCGGAGCGCATCGTCCGCTTTGCCTTTGAGTTGGCCCGCCGCCAGGGCCGACGGAAAGTAACCGCCGTCCATAAGGCCAACATCATGAAATGCACCGATGGCCTTTTCCTGGATACGGCCTGCCGGGTGGCGGAGGAGTTCCCGGACATTGAGTTTGAAGACCGGATCGTGGACAACATGTGCATGCAGCTGGTGCAGAAACCGGAGCTTTACGACGTCCTGGTCATGCCCAACCTTTATGGGGACATCATCTCGGACTTGTGCGCCGGGCTGGTAGGCGGCCTGGGGGTAGCCCCTGGCGCCAACATCGGTACCGAGGTGGCGGTCTTTGAACCCGTGCACGGCAGCGCTCCCAAATATGCGGGCCAGAACAAGGTCAACCCGCTGGCCACCATCCTGTCGGGAGTAATGATGCTGGAGCACCTAGGGGAAGACCAAGCCGCGGCTAGGATCCGCCGGGCCATCGAGCAGGTGTTGGCGGAGGGGCGCTGGCTCACCTATGATCTGGGCGGAAATGCCGGTACCAGCCAGATGGCCGATGCCATTATTGCCGCCTTGAGAAGCCAATAGTGAAAGGGCCTGAGGGCTAGTGGGGCAGAGTGCAATTGTGTTGTTAACCCATGCGGACCTCCCTGGGCCAGTATCATGGGCTCCTTAGGCTGCGAGCCAATCCTAGATCTGGCGTTGGGTCCAGGGCAGGCTTGTCAAGGGCACCAGCTGGGGCAAATACGTCCATACGGGGCCGGCTGTGGCTTATCGGCTTTGCCAATAGTTTCCTGATTAGGATGGCCATTTCTCCCCCAAGCTAAAAGTGAACGCCGTCCCATGCTGGTTGCCAGCTATGCTAGGATAGCCTGGCATCCAGCCCTAACACTAGGTGCATCCGAAAGAAGCATAAAAATGCCGGGGATGCTGGCGTAAGGCGACTTTGGGCGAGCCTTGCGAGCCGTTGGCGAGACCGAGACCGGAGGCGGGGCCGAGGACAGGACGTCCGAGGCCGGCCTCTTGAGACAGGAGGTCGAATTGGCCGGGAACCCCGCCGAAGGGCGAGGGGGAGCCATACAGATCGCTGGCGAGGCCAGTCTTTCGCCGGCGCCAGCGCCCTGGCGTGGGAAATGTTTCGGAAGCATCTAACACAAGGCAGATAGGGGGGAAGTTATGGCCGAGGTTAGGGAGTTCAAAAGCCGCTTTGGCGAACAGAACAAGCTGGAGAAGATGCGGGCGGCCAACCACCCGGACGGAGTTACCGTAGACCCCATCCCGGCTAGCCGCGGGGAAGAAATAACCGTGCTCTACTATGGGCCCCTGGCTCAAAACGGCGCTAGTCAACTATGGATGCACACCGGCTACGGGCCGGCTAACCAGTGGAGCGAGGTCAAGGACTTACCCATGGAAAAAACCGGCCGGGGTTGGGTGGCGGTGGTTGGCGCCGATAGGGGTGACCGCCTGAACTTTTGCTTTCACGATAATACTGGCCGCTGGGACAACAACCAGGGTCGGAACTGGAGCTTAGAAATCCACGAAGGGGGCCGGGTCTAACCCGGCCCCGCTAGTGGTCCCATGCCCTTCGCATTGGCGCCGGCTCGACCTAAAACCCTGCCCCACTTCAACCGTCCCAAGCGCCCGGCATGGGGTCGGCGTGGGCGTCATTAGTGTTTCTGCATTCGCACCCAAGCTCATTGGCAGGATGAGCCGATATTGCCCGCTGGCTTGATGAAGCCAGGGCTCTTGTTCATGGGCTTGAAAAGCTATCCACCAAGAGATTAATCCTCATCAATAGATTAGCGCTCCTAACCCTTTTGGCCATGCTCTGGGCGCCAGTAATTGCTTGGTTGCCGGGGAAGCCTTAACCTTCGTACCCCTCTGGGTGTGGTTGATTGTACTTCTGGCGGCGAGTATGGGCATGACCAGCGTGGTACAACCAGGGTCTGCGAAACGGAATCGAGAGGGGTCGGCTTTTCCGGCCCATGCAAATGGTTATGTAGCCCATACGAAAAGTGATAGAATCTTACCAAGACAAGTCAGTCGACGCCGGACAGAAAAATATAGCCAAGGCAGAGCGTATACTGGGCGAGCGTTCTGACGCGTTGCGGGAGGAATGTTTAGCTCAAAGCATTTTGCGCCGGATAGGAGGGTCTTTCGATGGAGGAGAAGTGGCAGGTTTACGCAAGGGAATTACAAGAGGTACTTAGGCTTAAGGGGGAGCTGGTGAGCGTGACCTACACGGCCGAACCGGTCCAGGGTGCGGCCGGTGATAAAGTGGCCGCCTGCGATGCCCTGGTGCGTGTCCGGGAGGGAGCCTCCCTCCTTTTGGACAAGGACAATCTGGACTGTCAAGGTGGCAAGTGGCACCTGGGGCTGGTGCCGGAGCCCCAGGGCGAAGCCAGGCAACGCTTGAATAAGTTCCTGGTGCAGGGGGAAAAGCTCTTCTGCTCCCCGGTTGCCTTTCACCGCACCTCGCTGCCGACTCCACCGCCGCTGGGGCTTACACCGTACGTTTACATGGGTCCCCTGGCGCAATCCCGCCTGCGGCCCGATGTGGTAGTCTTCTTTGTCAATCCAGAACAGGCCTGTCGGCTCATGACCCTGGCTACCTGGAGCACCGGTGTATCCCCCCGGTGTCTCTTCGTGGGTTCCACATGCCGGATGGCCATTACCTACCCCATCTTAAGCGGGGAGATCAACGTGGTGTTTGGAGACTGGACCACTCGCAAGCGGCCCGGTTACGAGGCGGGTGAGCTGCTGGTCAGCGTGCCGTACCACCACCTCCACGGTATCGTCGAGGCTATTCCGGAGTGCACCGCCGGTACGGCACCCTTTGTGCCCATGCGTGACCTTTAGCCTTCGGTTACGGGAATTCCTGAACTATACAGTTCCCAAACACCGGTTCCAGAAAGGCGCAGGAGCTGCGCCCGGGCCTTGCCCATAATTAGACCATTCGTACTAGCAGAATATTGTTTACCACCTGGCAGGAGAATCTTGTGTGCACAGCGAATATCTAAAACCTTGGCAAATGTTGGAACAGAGGGTGATGGATGGGAACGGGCTCAGGTAGCTGTCGGGATGCAAAAGAGTTGAACTAGTTGTCAGCTGATGGTTTGGCAAAGCTGCTGGTGGGGCAGCCGCACGGCCTCGGGATAGTGGTCGTGCGGTTGCCCACTGTATTACTCTTGAGGGGAGGGCCCAGCATGAAGCTTTGCGGTTTCCGCCACCTATCCCTTACCTTTTTGGCTGTCGTCCTTTCTGTAAGCCTACTTCTCCCGGCCTGCTCCAGCCGGGCCCGGGGCACAAGTGACAAAGGTTCGGCCCCAAGACCCAGCCCTCATCCTTCCCCTCCGGCTTTGGCCAGCGTGGAGAAGGTAGCCGAGGTGGAGCTTCCGGACCACGACTACCAGATGCCTACCTACGTGGACGGGGAGCTATTTTTGTCCCTGGGCGATGCCGCCACCGATGACATACGCAACTTGGTCAAGTACAGCCTAGCCGACAAGAAATACCAGACCATTTTTACCTCGAAATTCAAGCCTGGCGCCGTTCCCGCCGTACAGGCCAACCGCAAGTGGCTGGTCTGGGTGGACTGTCACTATGTAAAGGGCGGGGGTGGCAGCGAAGGCGCTACCATTTATGTCCTGGATCGCCGAAGCGGAAAACAAAAGGTGTTGTCCCGGGGTGCCTACATGCCGGAGCTAAGCCTCGTACCGGAGGTAAGCCTGTGGGAGGACTATGTAGCTTGGGTGGAAGAGGTCGTAAACCAGGGATCCAAGGTGAAGCTGTGTGACCTGAGAACCCAAAAGACCCAGCTAATAGCCACTTCAGGCCCAGGAACCCGGATTCACCTTGCCGACGGCAAGCTCCTTTGGACCGACACCCAGGGAGGGGGGTATTACAGGATTTACGATTTGAAGAAGAAGACCACCACCTCCATCTCCGCCCCCTATTCTTACCCCGGCTGCGCCAGGTTCATTTCCTCCCACCGGATTTTTGTTTTCCACTGGCCGTATACCACTGAGAGACGTTCCCCGGAGAACCAAGCATTTGGTTCAGTTGACCTATCCTCTAAAAAGTTTACCCCCTTCACGGTCGGCACCAAGGAAAAACCGGGTTACCTATGGCATTTCGACGCCAAGGACCACCGCCTGGCTGTTATCGATGAGGGTGGAAAGCTTTGGCTTTATAGCTTCGACGGAGTCCAGTTCAAGGAACATGGCTTTTCTCCCCCTTCCGGCTACTCGGCCCACAGCATTGACTTTTCTCCTGGAGGCGAGTTGGTGGTGGGTTGGGAGAAGCTGGCCGGAGAGCCTCCCGCCAAGACCATGCTTACTGTGCTCCGCTTTGGCCCGGAGAAAATCAACCTGGAACCCACCATTCTGCCGCTTTCTAAAGATGAACAGCAGGTCTATAGCCAGTACCAAAAGAAGAAGTCCGACGCCATCCTGGAGGGGCTTTCTCCCCTAACCGTGTGCAAGCTCTACTTTAAGGCCGAAGAGGACCAAGACTACCAGACCCTGTATTCCCTTTACATCCAGGACCCCAAGTACGGGGTGCCGCCGCGGGAACAGTTCCTCCGGGAGGTAGGGACGGATAAAGCTGGCCGGGAAAACACCGAGAAGTTGCTCAAGCGGCTCAAGGAGAAGCTTGCCAAGGTCCAGGAGCGGCGCCTGGCCAGCGACCAGGTGGTGCTAGAGCTCACCTTCAGTGACAGTAGCGAAGTCTTGGGCTTCAGGCTCTATAAGAACCAGGCCGGGGTGTGGAAGGTGGCCTGGCTGCCCATGCACTAGAAGGCAAGAGGGCGGGTGCCTGGCGCTGCCACCTTGGCGCCTAGCAGGGCATTCCTATCATCCGGCTACAGATTATCACAGAGAGTGAGAGGTGGGTGTTGATGGTGTCAAGGATATTCAAAGTTATTTTGGCTGTGTCTTTAACTATCAACATGGTGGTGGCAGGGTTTTTGGTTAAGGACTGGTTGCATGCTCGCCAGGAATACCTGAACACCCAGGCGGACTATCAGCGCAGTGTTGGCTTCCTCAGGATGGCGGATGGGGAACTTAAGGCACTTTCTGAGGAGCAGTCGAAGCCCAAGCAGTTGCGCCACCTGGCGGCTGCCGACAATCACCTCATGAGAAGCATCCAGTTCTTCCAGAAGGTGGAGCCAGCCCTGGCCCGAGCCGGCGCGGAGACCCAAAACTTTATGCCCCGGCTGAGCGATGTTGAGTCCATTATCTACGGACAGCTGTTAGACGCTATCCTGGGCACCACCTCTCCGGGCATTGATCCTTCAGCCCCGGCCAAGGCACAAGCCCAAATCAACTCCTGGGTAAAGGTCTTTCCGCAGGAGAAGCTTCCCGATCGTGACCAAGCCCAACCGATCAACGCCAGCTTGAGGGAATAGGCTTTCCCAAATATACCGGTACCAGGCCGGGTAG
>JACIYF010000032.1 GCA_014360065.1 Clostridia bacterium
ATCCCGGCGCT
This sequence comes from Clostridia bacterium, assembly GCA_014360065.1. NCBI lineage: Bacteria > Bacillati > Bacillota > Clostridia > Clostridia bacterium. The sequence continues at coordinate 12 of JACIYF010000032.1, forward strand.
TTCCTGGCCGCGATGTTGGAGGGCATAGAGACCATAATAGGTGATGTGGGCTACATCTTCGCCTGGAGCATAGATCCCGAATACGCCGCACTCCTCCCGAGGCTTATCCAGGTCCCAAGCCCCCCCGCTTGCTGCTAGTACTAGTCCGGTTTGGCTAACGCTCGGCCCAATTTGGCTCTCCCTCTCCGGGCACCCCTTTGGGCAAAAGCTCAGCTCATGGCCCACGCTATCGCCTCCCGCCAAGCTCGCTCCATTATTTCCAAGGGTAGGTCAACAACTAGCTTTGCCAAGCCCACATCATGCGGCGTCGCACCGGCGGCCCCGCCAGTGGCCTCGCCGGCGGCCACGGCGGCTCCGCTCTCCTCTGGCAAGTCCTTAACTGCAATCTGCAATCGCTTTCCCTTTACCCTACCTAAGACCTGCAGGGGCACTCCCAGCTCCTCAGCTAGCCTCTGCAACTCCTCCAGGTTCCGCTCTGGCAAAGAAACCAGGATGCGGGACTGGGTCTCGGCAAATAGAGCCGCCGCCAGGCTGAGGGGGCTACCGCCAGCTTGCCCAAGGGTTATCTCGGCCTCGGCTCCCCAGCCGCCTAAGAGGCAGCTTTCCGCCAGCGCCACCGTTAGCCCGCCCTCGGAACAGTCGTGGGCCGAATGCAAAAGGCCCTTGCGGATGGCCTGCCGGCATAGCTCCTGCACCGCCCGCTCCCGGCTAAGGTCTAGCTCCGGGGGTGAGCCAGCCACCATGCCACAAACCACCTTCAGGTATTCCGACCCGCCTAGCTCCTCCTTGGTCTGGCCTAAGAGCACCACCAAATCTCCCGGCTCTTTAAAACCTGCCCCCACCGTCTGGTCTAGATCGGGAATCAGCCCTACCATGCCTACCACCGGGGTGGGGTAAACCGCCTGGCCATTGGTTTCATTATAGAAGCTGACGTTGCCGCTCACCACCGGTACTTCTAGAGCCCGGCAGGCTTCGGCCATCCCTTCTACCGCTCGGCGGAACTGATAGAATACCCCTGGCTTTTCTGGGTTGCCGAAGTTGAGGCAGTCGGTCAGGCCGATGGGCTCAGCCCCCACGCAGGCTAGGTTTCGGGCCGCCTCGGCCACAGTTATGGCCCCGCCCCCGAAGGGATCGAGGTAGGTATAGCGGCCATTGCCATCGGTGGCAATGGCAATGCCCTTCTTAGTACCCTTCACCCGTAGGACCGCCGCATCGCCCTTCCCCGGCTCCAGCACGGTATTGATGCGCACCATATAGTCGTACTGGCGGTAGATCCACTCCTTGCTGGCAATGGTGGGGGAAGAAAGCAAACCTAAAAGCATCTTTGACCAAACTGAAGCCCCGGCTATTTCTGCCCCCAAAGCTTGGACCTGAGGGGGGAGCTTTTCTGCCCACTCCGGCCCTGGTTCTGAAAGCAAGCTTAGGTCCAGCTTCCTCACCTGGGCCAGATACTCGGGCTCCTCGGCCCGGGGATGGTAGACCGGGCAAAGATCGGTAAGGGCCTTGACCGGTACTTCCGCTACCACCTGCCCCTTTTCCCGCACCCGGAACAGGCCATCATCGGTAATCCGGCCCACAATCACCGCCTCCAGGCCCCAGCGGCGAAAGACCTCGATCACCTTCTCCTCAAAACCAGGCTTAGGGGCAATGGCCATCCGTTCCTGGGACTCGGAGAGCATGATTTCATAGGCAGTCATGCCCTCCTCCCGGCGAGGAACCAGGTCCAGGTCGATGTCGAGGCCGCTGTTGCCCCGGCTGGCCATTTCCGCCAGGCTGGAGGTAATGCCTGCCGCCCCCATATCCTGCATGCCCAGGATGTATCCCCGGCGGGTGACCTCCAGGCAGGCTTCAATTAAGAGCTTCTCCATGAAAGGATCCCCCACCTGCACCGAGGGCCGGCGGGATTCGGATTCCTCGCTCAATTCTTCCGAGGCGAAGGTGGCTCCGTGGATGCCGTCCCGGCCGGTGCGCGAACCCACGATCATGATGGCATTGCCGGCCCCGGCCGCCACCCCGCGGGCCAGATCCTTCTGATCGATGATGCCTAGGCACATGACGTTGACGATGGGGTTGCCCTCGTAACTATCCTCGAAGTAGACATCCCCGCCCACGGTGGGAATGCCCAGGCAATTGCCGTAGGAGCCGATGCCCGAGACTACGCCCCCAAAAAGATAGCGCACCCGGGGATTATCTAAAGACCCAAACCGTAGTGGATCGAGCACGGCAATGGGCCGCGCCCCCATGGCAAAGATATCGCGAACGATGCCGCCCACACCGGTGGCCGCCCCCTGGAAGGGCTCAATGGCCGATGGGTGGTTATGGCTTTCCATTTTGAATACCACCGCCTGGCCGTCACCAATATCCACCACCCCGGCATTTTCTCCCGGGCCCTGGATCACCCGGGGGCCCTGGGTGGGAAAGAGCTTGAGCACCGGGCGCGAGTTCTTGTAGCCGCAGTGTTCGGACCACATTACCGCAAACATGCCCGTCTCCACGTAATTGGGTTCCCGTCCGAGAATCTCAACTATCTGCTGGTACTCAGCATCGGTTAGCCCCATCTCCCGCCAGGGTGCCTGCTTGGACCTAGCGCTGTTGCCAGTCGTGGTACCATTGCGTTCAACCCCGTCCGTCATTATCCTCGCCTCCCCGCCCACCAATTGACAATCGAGGAAAACAAAAGCGCCCCGTCGGTACCGCCCAGGACCCGTTCCGAGCGCCTCTCCGGGTGTGGCATCAGGCCGAGGACGTTGCCCTCCCGGTTAACGATGCCGGCAATGTCGTTTAGAGAGCCGTTGGGGTTGGCCTCTGGCCGACGCTGACCGTCCGGGCCGCAGTAGCGGAACACCACTTGGCGGTGGCTCTCCAGCTCCGCCAAAGTAGCCGCATCGGCAAAATAGCTCCCTTGCCAGTGAGCAATGGGCATGGATATTACCTGGCCGGGCTGGAAATCACAGCTGAAAGGGGTAGCCGAGTTTTCTACCAAGAGGTAGGTAGGCTGGCAGCGAAATTGCAGGCAGTCGTTTACCTGCATGGCCCCAGGCAAAAGCCCGGCCTCCAACAGGATCTGGAAGCCGTTGCAGATGCCAAGCACTAAGCCGCCGCGCTGGGCAAACGCCTCCACCGCCGCCATCACCGGAGAAAACCGGGCAATGGCCCCGGTACGCAAGTAGTCACCGTAGGAAAAACCGCCCGGTAAAACGATGCAGTCAAAGCCATCCACCGAGGTTTCCTGGTGCCAAATATACTCCACCGGCTGCTGGATAACTTCCTTGACCACATGGTAGACATCTTCATCGCAATTGGATCCCGGAAAGATTACTACTCCAAACTTCACGGCGCCGGCACCACCTCGACCCGGTAGTTTTCCAACACCGGGTTAGCCAAGAGTCGCTGGGCCATTTCCCTCACCTGGGCCTGGGCCAGCTCCTGGCTTTCCGCCTCCAGGGTAACCTCAATGTATTTTCCTATCCGCACCTCGCCTACCTGGGCATAACCCAGGTTTCTCAGAGCTCCGCCCACCGCTTTACCCTGAGGATCCAGTACTCCCGGCTTCAGGGTCACGTGTACCTTGGCTAAAAACCGCATGGCAAGACTCCTTCCCGGCCTAGCTTAATCCAGCCCGCTTGAAAATATAGTCCACCTGCTTTAGGTGGTAGTTATAGTCAAAGAGTCCATCCAAGGTTTTGGCGTCCAGATGGGCGCCGATATCAGCATCAGCCTTGACCAGGTCCCGGAAGGAAACCCCCTCCTCCCAAGCCCGAAGCGCGTTGCGCTGCACCCACTGATAAGCAGTTTCCCGCAAGATACCGCTCTCCACCAAAGCTAAAAGCACCCGCTGGGAAAAAATCAACCCCTGGGTCCGCTCCAAATTCTCCCGCATCCGCTGGGGGTGAACCACCAGCCCCTCCATGATACCGGTGAACTTGGCCAGCATATAGTCCAAGAGGATGGTGCTGTCGGGGATGATCACCCGCTCCACCGAAGAGTGGGTCAGGTCGCGCTCATGCCACAAGGCCACATCCTCCAAGGCCGCCATGGCATTGGCCCGTACCACCCGGGCTAGGCCCGCCACCCGCTCGGCGGTAATGGGGTTCTTTTTGTGGGGCATAGCCGATGATCCCTTTTGTCCCTTACCAAACGGCTCCTCTACCTCTAGGATCTCGGTGCGCTGCAGGTTGCGGATTTCGGTGGCAAACTTCTCCAGGGACGAAGCAACGACCGCCAGGGTAGTTAAGAAGAAAGCGTGGCGGTCACGTTGGATGATCTGGGTAGAGACCGGGTCTGGAGTTAACCCTAGCTTCCTCAAGACGTACTCCTCCACCCGGGGATCGATGTTGGCAAAGGTGCCTACGGCGCCGGAGATTTTGCCCACCGCTATTTGCCGCTTGGCCTCTTCCAAGCGCTTTTGGTCACGATCCAGTTCCATAGCCCAGAGGGCCATCTTCAGCCCAAAGGTAGTGGGCTCAGCATGCACCCCGTGGGTACGCCCGATCATTAAGGTATATTTGTGCTTTAAGGCTAGTTGGGCGGTTATCTGCCGAAGCTTTTCGATTTTCTCCAGCAGGATATCGGCAGCATCGCGCATTTGCAGCGCCAGCCCGGTATCGAGAATATCCGAAGAGGTCATGCCGAGGTGGATATATTTGGACTCCTCGCCCACCCGCTCGGCCACGGCGGTAAGAAAAGCAATTACATCGTGGTTGGTGGTGGCTTCAATCTCTTGAACCCGCTCCACCGTGAAGCCGGCCCGTTGGCGGATGGCCTCCACCGCCTCCGGTGGGATAAGCCCCAGCTCGGCTTGAGCCTCGCAGGCCAAGAGCTCAATCTCCAGCCATTTTTGCATCCGGTAATGATCTGACCAAATCCGCCCCATCTCGGGCAGAGTATAACGGGAAATCAACTCAGTTCCCCCTTTTTTAGCTTGTTCCTAGCTGGCCTTGGGCCGGCCGTTCTCATCGCAGGTACTGCTCCAGGTAGGATTCTACTCCCAGCTGCCTGAGGCGCTCGTTTTTGGCATCCACTTCCTCTGCCTGGCGCTGGCGATAAGCCTTAAGCTTCTCCCGCAGTTCGGGGTACTTGACCGCCAGGATAGCTGCCGCTAGTAAGGCCGCATTCTTGCCGTTGTTGATGCCAGTGCAGGCCACCGGCACTCCTCCCGGCATCTGGGCGATGGAAAGCAGGGCATCCATGCCCCCTAGGATGGAGCCGCCCGCCGGTACCCCAATGACCGGGAGCACCGTCCCCGCCGCTAAGACCCCGGGCAGGTGAGCAGCTCCTCCGGCCACAGCTATGATGACTTCCAGGCCCCGCTCCTCGGCGGTAGCTGCATACTGGGCCACCCGAGCGGGAGTGCGGTGAGCGGAGGCAATTACCAGCTCATAGGCCAGGCCCAGCTCCTCCAATACCGCCACCGCTGGTCGGATAATAGGGAGATCGGAGTCGCTCCCCAGCACTATCCCCACCTGGGGAGCTGCTTGCGGTCGAGTAGCATCTGCCATATCATCGTCTCCTCTAAAAAACATGGATGCTTCCGAAACATTTCCCATGCCGGGGCGCTGGCGCCGGCGAAAGACTGGCCTCGCCAGCGATCCGTATGGCTCCCCCCTCACCCTTCGGCGGGGTTCCCGGCCAATTCGACCTCCTGTCTCAAGAGGCCGGCCTCGGGCCTCCATGCCCTCGGCCCCGCCTCCGGGCTCGGTCTCGCCAACGGCTCGCAGGGCTCGCCCAAAGTCGCCTTTCGCCAGCATCCCCGGCCATTTCCATACTTCTTTCGGATGAACCAAACATGTATTTCTATGCCCCGCCCCGCACTTAACCATCGGCTCACTACCACTTGGCAAGGCCCCACCCATTTCATTCCCAACCGATGCTAGTGCACCAGGCGCTTGGCCTGTCTCGCCACCAAAATATAATAACCCAGGGAAGTAGGCTCGCGCCAGCCGAAACCTACCCGCCTGGGTTTTTCTCCCTCCGGTGTAGCAAGCCCTGTCGCCGCGCTGGACTTGCCTGTACCACTTGGACCAGCCACCCACGATCTAGCCAGCCAATCTACTGTGCGCCCCAGCGGCTGCCTTGTCATCAGCCGCCTTGCCTTGACTAGTTAGCTATGGCTCTAGCCGCTTAAAATCTTCTCGCTTTCCCCAAGGTGCAACTTCGCCGACAAGCCGCGCTTAGCTAAGCCAGATGGGCCTGGAACCCTAGGTACACTTTCGCCTGTAGCCAGGGTAATTTACGGTTACCCGGTAGAGACCTGTGAGCCATATCCCCACAGTTATACAGACCCTTATTTTTGTCCCCATCATATCAAACCCCATGGGACAAGTCAACGCAACCTGCAGCGCAGCGACCGGCCGTCTGGTATAGTACCAAACTGTCGACGATTTGATTAGCTCTAGCGCAAAACCTGGCCTGCGCCGGCATCTAGCTTTGCAAGGCCTGCAGATCGGCCACAAACGGCAAGCAGCGCACATCTACAAACCGATTTCGCCTTTTTAGTCTAAGGTCAAAGGTGCAATAATAATACGGGTCAACGCCGAGAGGGAATTCCCGGCCTTCGACCTACGTAGTAAGAGAAAAACTAAACTGGACCGAGAAGTCTATAAAGTAGTTTATGAAGCTGGAGATTAGGTGAGGAGTTGAGCAGTGGTGTCATCGTCAGAGGGTAAGCTGGAACTACGCCGGGATGTAACGGTATGGGGGTCGTTCATGTGGGGATACGCGGATGTGGGCGCTGATATTTACGCTGCCCTAGGCCTAGTAATGGCCGCCGCCCACGGCGGTACCAGCTTGGCCTTTGCGCTGGCAGGTATCGTTTACATACTGATCGGCTTGGCCTACACTGAACTGGCTTCTGCCTACCCTGTAGCCGGCGGAGGGCAATACTTCACCCTCCGGGGCTTGGGAGACTTCTGGGGCTTCGTAGCCGGATCGGCTTTATTGCTTGATTACACCATCGATATCGCCTTGTTTGCCACCGCCTCTGCTGGCTATTTCAATTTTTTCCTCCCCTACTTTGGCATCAATCCCGCCCAGCTCACTATCAGCCTAGGACCCTTCCACCATATCAATATTTTTTGGATGGCTGAGGCTCTAGCCCTAACCGCCTTCCTTATTTGGCTCAATATTAAGGGGATGCGAGAATCCTCGCTACTCAACGAGGTTCTGGGCGCCATCGATATCATCACTGAGTCCAGCATCATTATCTTCGGTTTCCTATTTGCCTGGAGACCGGAACTGTTGGCGTTGCAGTGGAAAACCCAGTTCCCTTCCCTGCACGACTTCATGTACGGGTCGTCCTTGGCGATTATCTCCTTCGTAGGCCTAGAGTCCATCTCCCAGGCAGCTCAGGAAACCAAGCGGCCAGCAACTATTGTTCCTCGAACTTCTATTACCCTAATCTTTACTGTCTTTATTTTTGCCACCGCTTTTTCCACCATGAGCCTAGGAGTGCTTCCCTGGCAGACCATTGCCCGCAGCGTAGGTGACCCAGTAGCTACCCTGGCTCATGCTATTCCTTACATTGGTATCATCGCTGGACCTTTTGCAGCTCTCTTGGGCGCCACTATCCTGCTAATCTCAGCTAACTCGGGGGTAATGAGCGCATCGAGACTGACCTACGCCATGAGCCAATTTCATTTCATCAGCGACTGGTTTAATGCCGTGCATCCCAAACACCGTACCCCATACCGCACCATTGTTGTCTTTTCCATGATCGGCGTAGTTCAGATTATCCTCTCCTTCCTGACACCTAACGCTATGGACACATTAGGCAACATGTATGCTTTCGGTGCTACCACGGGCTACATTCTAGTCCTCATCTCCCTCATTCGCCTCCGGTTTATTGATCCCTATACGCCCCGCCCCTACCGGGTCCCATTGAATCTGCCGCTCCGGTACCGCGGGCAGACCATATCCTTTCCAATCTTGGGCGTGCTCGGCATTCTTGGAGTTAGTTCCATTCTTTTCGAAGTAATCCTTACCCACCCTATCGGGCGCGTAGCCGGGCCGCTGTGGGTGGTTGGTTGTTTTTTCTATTACTACTGGTACCGAAAAAGCCATGGGCTACCAGTCTTCCGTAGCATCAACCACGACTGGGAACGCCAACAGCAAGAGGTGTTGGAGGCAGCTGAGGAGTATGAGCTGCTGGAACGTTATCGCCTGGCCCTAGCTCAACGAGACAGGCAGGGAGAGGTCCAAGCATGAAGAAGCGTGAACCGGGACATTCCTTGGGTTGGCGCGACTATTATCAGATTGCGGTCTCCGTGGCCATGGTACCGCTGGGCGGGGTAGTCGTCTGGCGTTCCCAGCTGCAGGTACCTTTGGCGGTAGCAGTAGGGATAGGCTTTTTGGCCATGGGCCTGTATCGGCTCACCTTGGTCTGGCGTTACCTTAGTGATAGGGGAGGGAAACCATGAGTCCAAATATCACACCGCTGGGTGCCTTTCTGGCTTTGCTGTTCACCGTGGCCATGGGCAGCCTAATCTGGTGGATGTTGCACGCGCCACCGCCGGTTCCGCTTGAAGTCGCCAGGGCCACGCTAGGAGTGGAATCGTTGCGGCGGATTCTGGTGCCTACCATAGATACGGATTATTCCCGGCGAGCCGTGGAATTGGCTAGCCGCTTAGGTCAGGAACAGAAAGCGGAAATTATCTTAGTTTATGTGCTCGAGGTGCCTATGACTCTGCCTCTAGGTGCTCATATGCCCGAACAGGAGGCCAAAGCTACGGAGGTACTCAAGCGAGCTCAAGCCATCGCCCATCACCACGGGTTACCCTCCAAGGTAAGGCTGGTGCGGTCCCGTCATGCTGGCAGCGGCATCCTGCAAGCAGTCCAGGACGAGAGAGCTGACATTGTCGTCATCGGCATGAGACCAGTGCTTGTAGGCAGCGACTCGCTGGGGCGGACCTCAGAGTGGCTCATAAAGAAATGTTCTTGCGAACTAGTTATTGATAAACTGCCAGGATAGGGGTTGGTATTGGGTGAAGACCATTATCGTGGGCGCTGGTCGGTTGGCGCGAAGTTTGGCCCGGCGGTTGGCGGAAGCAGGCCACCAAGTAACCATCATCGTTTCCGCTCCGCCAGCTCAAAAGCTCCCGGGTCAGGTTATCCAGGGAGTAGGATTCGATCTCGAGACTTTGGAACAGGCCGGAGTTCGGGAAGCGCAGTTGTTAATTGCAGTGGCTGACAGCGAAAACACCAATCTGGTTTCGGCTCAAGTGGCCAAGCTGCATTTCCAGGTGCCACGAGTTGTAGCCCGAGTCGAGGATCCGAAAAAAGCCGACTTCTATCGCCAGCAGGGTTTCGAAGTCTTTTGCCCCATTCGCTTGGGTCTAGCTCGGGTAGAAGAGCTATTAGCTAATGGCATGGACAGGGAGGAAAAGTGAATGTTCGTAATCGTTGTGGGCGGAGGAAAGATCGGCTATTATCTGGCCCAAACTCTTTTAGGCAACGGCCATGAAGTATTATTGATTGAGAAAAACCAAGAGCGCTCGCGGCGCCTAGAAGCGATCCTGGGTGAAGATGTAGTACTAACCGGAGACGGCTCTGAACCGGCGGTCCTCGAGGAAGCAGGCATAGCGCGAGCTGATGCCGTAGCCGCTGTAACCGGGCTGGATGAGGATAACATCGTAATCTACCAGCTGGCTGAGAGGGTGTTTCATTGCCCGCGGGTGATCGGCAGGGTAAATAACCCTCGCAACGAAGAGGTTTTTAAGCTGCTGGGTTGCCCCCATGTGGTCAACAGCACCAAGCTGGTATACCGAATGGTTCAAGAGGAAGTAGACATTAGAAACATCAAACCACTTCTTGCCCTGAAGGGTGGGCAGGTAGAATTTGTTGAACTCATGATTGATTCCCATTCTCCCGCCCTAGGTAAGCCCCTAGTCGATTTGAACTTGCCGCAAAATTGCCAGCTACTAGTTGTAATCCGCGACAATGAGCTGATATTCGTTCGCGGCCAGACCAAGCTCCAGGAAGGGGATCGGGTCATTGCCCTAGTGGCCACGGAAGATTTATCTCAATTGCAGGCTGTCCTTCAGGGCCCTGAGTAACCAATACTAACCTAGCAGTCTGTCCCCGCCTGGCCCTTCGGCCCTTGCCCATCTTGGTTCAGCCCTCATCTTGATTGCGCCCTGGGCGGGCAACGGGAAAACTGGCTGGAGCTCTGCGCTTCCAGCTAGGTTACCTTTCTGCGGCCCGCCCCTAGAGGCAGGAGCCTAGATTTCCATGGCCTCCGGCCACCGCCGAGGCAATGATCTTTATCCCTCCCCGGGGCTTTTGGGTGACTGTCACTTTGCACCAGTGCGGCCGGCAGGCAGAATAGACGTCGTTGGCAATCCGGCTGGCCAGGGCTTCGCAAAAGACTCCTTCCTGGCGAAAGCTCCACAGGTAAAGCTTGAGGCTCTTGCTCTCAATGCAATGCTCGTTAGGCGCATATTCAATGGTAACCGTCTCCCAATCCGGCTGGCCGGTAACCGGGCAGAGGCTAGTAACCTCATCGCTTTCCATGACCACTTTTTCTACCCCCGGCGGCTTGGGAAAGACCTCCAGCTGCCGGCGGGGCTCCCTAACTACTTTGCCCAAGGCCTCAAATTCCACAGCCTAAACCCCCAGTCCAAACGGGTTGTATTTCACTCCATAATCGTAAGTATCTAGACCCTCCTTGCGCTTGACCCAACCCACCACCATATAGGTTAGAGGGGTAGCCGAGGCTTCGTAGGCTACCTTCCAAATATATTGAGCCAAAACCATCTGCCCTAGCACCCCCCAGGGCACCGTCCCGGAAAAAGCTATACTGATAAACAGCAGGGTATCGATCCCCTGGCCGACCACGGTGGAGCCCACGGTGCGCACCCACAGCCATTTTCCGCCAGTAGCTACTTTCAGCCAGGATAGCACCATCGAATTGGCGAACTCCCCCGCCAGGTAGCCCAAAAGTGAGGCCAGGACTATCCGGGGAGTGGTGCCGAGGACTGACTGGTAGGCTGGTTGCCCATCCCAGAAAGATGGGTAGGGAAGGGCTAAAACCGCAATGAACACTAAAGCCATGAAAAGATTGGCGGCAAAGCCCATCCAAATGATTAGCCGTGACCCCTTAAAACCGTAAACCTCGGTTAATACATCGCCAAAAATATAGGTCACCGGAAAAAGGATAACTGCCGCTGGAAGTACCAGACCGAAAACGAAAATCAGCTTTCCGGCGATGAGGTTGGAGATTAGAAGACAGGTAACAAAGAGAATTGCTAGCCCCATATAAAGAGGGGAAACCACCAAACCGGCATGCTCACGGTGGGCCATTTTTTGATTTCACCTTCCTTGTTTTGATAGGCGGGTGGCTGCGACCGCCGAGGAGACGCCGCCAATGTCACCGATGCCATCAGCAAGCCCCTCTCCTCAACTTTATTATAAACCCGGCTTGGCCAAACCGCAAACCTGAGAGTATATAGCTTTCGAGGCCCGGCCTCAGCCTACCTCAAGGGCTGGCTTACCAAGGTCACTTGTAGCGGCCGAAGGGAACGTTGTACTGGCCCTTACGGTTGACCCGCCAGAGGCCGTTGTAGGCGGTCCGTCGGGAAAAAGCGGCAAGAGCTTTGGGATGAGCTGCCCTTTGCCGCCCGCCCACTTCACCGGGGGCCGGGGGCGAGCACCTTCCGGTAGCGCCATTTTCCTCACCTATTTGCCTTACCTATTTGCCTTGGTGTCTTAGCCAATCAACTTCGCCCCCCCCCGGCCGCTGATTCCTCCCTAGCAGAGGCACCAATCCTGCCGCCGAACAAGGAAGCTAAACGGATCCCAGGCCAGCAGTTCCTGTCTAGCCGGGGAGTTAAGGGCGGTCACTCCACCCTCGATTATCTCACCAGCATATATGCTCCAAAAATACCGACCAGGATAAAAAAGAAGGGACCATAAAACTTCTCCAATGTGTCGGTGTTAACGCGATTAAGGAGTAACGGTCCCAGAAAGGCTCCAGTGACCGTCCCCAGCCCTAAGGCAAGAACAATTTTCCAGTCAACGGATCCCAAGGCTGAGTGGGCAATTACCCCAGTGATGCCGATGGCCAACAAGATCATCAGCGAGGTGCCTACTACTTCTTTAGCTTCTAATCCCAGGGCATAAAGCCCGGCAACGATCGGCGGCGTGCCACTGATACCCACCATACCGGACATAAGCCCGCCAAACAGGCCATAAAACACTGCCAGGGCCTGGTGAAAAAAGTCAGGCACGGCGGAGGGAACATTAGCATCGCCACGGGCAGTAACCGATTTCTCCTCAGTCCTGTTGGCGTGCGCCTTTGTTGCTACGGTCCCGTGCGTCCGGCGCTTACGCCTAGCCATAGGGACTAGCATCCCCAGCAAGATGAGACCTAAAACCTTCTTCTGGTATATTACCGGGATCCACGCAGTTAAATAGGAGCCAGCCAAAGCCCCCGCCACGGCTCCCAGGATTACCCACCAAGCTACCTCCAACCTGATATTGCCCTGCCGATAATGGCTGGAAAAGGCCGCCAAAGTAGTCGGAATGATGGTAGCCAAGGAGCTGGAAGCAGCAATGGGCACCGGCAGGTGAAAAAGCCCGGTCAGAATAATAATATAGAAAATTCCCCCTCCACCTCCCATGATGGAGATAAGAACGCCGATGGCCATCCCAGCTGCAGGCAAAAGATAGAACATAGATAGCCTTTCTCCTTTCCCAGCGCACTGCTATTGACACGTAAAACAGCATACTCTGCTACAAAAGCTGGTGTCAAGCGGGCGCCAAGGGCCATTGCTTTCCAGGCCAAGCACCCCTTGAGGGCCCGGCTTGAGAATGCTAAACTGGAGCAAAGGTTCTACAAATGGGCAAATGGGGTGAGCTGGTGGGGATCTGGCAGACTGACCTCTGGACCTGGATAACCGGCTGGGGATGGCAGGTTCTCTTAATTGGCGCGGCCACCATCCTGGCCATCGCTATCAGTTTCCACCTCCTTACCTGCCTGTCCCGCTACCTGGCCAGCCTAGCACCGGAGGCTAGAATCAACCAGACCTTGTGGCTGTGGCTGCGGATCATGGTTTCGACCTTGCTAGGCGCTACCGGCGCTATCTTTATCCTGCGCTTGTTTGGCCTAGACGCCACCCGCTTTTTGGCTCCCGTCTGGAAGTGGCTGGGGGGTCCGGGGCTAAGGATATTGGCCGCCGGGCTTGGGGCTTGGCTCTCCTTGAAGTTACTCCACGGCGTAATCGACCACGCGGACCGGCTGTTCCTGGGCAAAGAAATTCCCGCCGATGACCCGGAGCGCACCCGGCGCCTTAATACTCTCAGGGGAATTGCCAAAAACGTTACCACCGTAATCGTAATGGCCATTGCCGCTACCATGATCCTAAAGGAGCTAGGCTTCGATATCACCGCTTTGCTCACCGCGGTGGGCGTGGGGGGGCTGGCGGTAGGCCTCGCCGCCCAGAACCTCATTCGCGATTACTTAACGGGATTTTTGCTTTTGGCTGAAGACCAGCTCCGGGTAGGGGACGTAGTAGAGATTAACGGCAAAGGCGGGGTGGTGGAGCAGATCACCTTGCGCACGGTCTGGCTGCGAGCTTTAGACGGAACCTTACATATCGTCCCCAACAGCCAGATCACTACCGTTTCCAATATGACCAAATCTTTCTCCCGCTACGTCATCGACGTGGAGGTAGCCTACAAAGAAAACCTCGACTGGGTAATGGATGTACTCAAGCAGGTAGGCCAGGAAATCGCCACCGATGACTATTATGGGCAACTCATTACCGAGCCAGTAGAGGTGCTGGGAGTGGACCGCTTTGAACCCTCTGGAGTAGTCCTTAAGCTGATGGTAACCACCCTGCCCCTCAAGCAATGGGAAGTAGGGCGGGAGCTCCGGCGGCGGATTAAGAATCGTTTTGATGAGCTCGGCATCGAAATACCTTTCCCGCACGTATCCGTTTATTGGAGGTCGGCCAGCGAGCCCATAAGGGTTATTGTAGATGGAGAGCCTAAGGAGCGTAAGCCCTCGGGCCAAGCCGGCGAATAACCTTGACCGGGCAGAGCCGGGCAACCCCACCCGTGCCCGGGCGGTAGCCCCTAGGCTAAAGCCCGTAAGCTCATAAGACCCCCATCCTTCTCAAGGCCAAGCATAAGCGCCATAGCCTCTTGGTTCTTGGATCGGCCATGTCCAGGAGAGCCTTGGCTAAGGGCTCAAGCCCCTGTTTCCTCACCTTGGGGTCGGAGAGGTAGAGGGCCAACAGCCCCTGAGCCACTGTTAAATGAAACTGGGAATCCTCGCCCGCCCGGGATAGCCCCCGGGCCTTGTCCATAGCTATCCTAACTAATGCCTTCAACCGGGTCTCCCGAACCTGATCCCCTGGATAACAAGCCACGAAATTGAAGTCGCCTTCCTCCCGATCTTCCTCTAAATCGATGAGGTAATCCAGGAGAATATGCAGGCTGCAGATCCAGGGGAAATAAGCCTCCAAAATCGCACTGGCCTGCTGCCTATCCAGGCCAGGGCGACTTGAAGCCGCCATCAAGGCGAATAAGCCCAAGGTGGACCCGGTAGCCGCCGCCCATTCCCACCAGGCCAGATCCGGATACCGGTTGGCTTGAGCTTCCGCCCAAGCCCGCAGGCGTTGGCCACGGAGGTTGGGGTCTAGATGCTTCAAAGACTGCAACTCGCTGTAGAGCTTAGCTAAATCCAAGGCTTGGGCTTGGACTATGGAGTAGCTGGGCAGGGTTGCCAGCGCCTGCCGGCAGGTAGCTACCAACGCTTGTAGGTAGCCGCCATCAGCTTGCCAAGGATAAAGGGAATAATAGGACGGATGCTTGGGAGCTAGCCAGCCATTGGCATAGTTTTCGGGCACCCCTCCCGGCGTATCCAGCCTAAGGGCATCGGTCATGGCCAGGTGGAGCTGGCGAAAAGCTTGCTCGTCCAGTACCCCAGCCCGGTCGCAGAGGTTATCCAGATAATCGCTGATAGTCTGGAGGGATACGATGGCCTTGACTAAGGCCGGACGGTGCCTGGACGAAACTGTAGCGTACACGCTGCCGCCTTGACAATGAAAGCGCTTACCGGCAATGCTGGCCAAAGCTTGGGCTGAAAGCTCTGGGCTGGGCATGGCCTGAGCTTTGAGCCTCCATCCCTCCAATTCCCGTTGTACCTGAGGGTTAACCAGGAACAACAAGCGCCCTACCGTTTTCCAGGCCCTTACGGTCACGATTCCACCGCCTAACTCCACTGGTGAACTCTAGTATACCCCATGACCACACTGCCATTAAGCCAATCAAAATTAAAGAGGCGAGCCCGGGCCATACTGCGCCCGCAACTCGCCTTATCCCCTCCTACATTCTAGCGCCCCCAGCACTCAAACCGCAAGAACCCTAAAGCCCCGTAAGTAGCTTACTGCCCGCGCAGGGTGGACTCCACGCTTGGGTCCGTGAGTTGAGCGCCGGGTCCGTCCCGCTTAAGGATGCATAAGGACCTTCAAGGCGTTGGAGGTAGCCGCCGAAAGCCCCAGGTTGAACGCCTGCTGCGCTTCCTCCAGGGGCAGGCGGCTAGTAATGATCTTGCCCAACTCCGGGTACTGGTACACCATCCGGGCGGCCGTCCGGAAGTCAAAATCAGTGTAGACCCGGGTACCAATTATGGCGAGCTCATTGAAATTAACCGTCCGCAAGTCTACTGGCGCCGGCTGCTTGAAGACCCCGACTATTACCACTGTCCCGGTGATCTTTACCGCCTGAATCATGTCAGCTGCAGTAGGAGCAGCACCCACAACTTCAAAAACTACATCGGCACCATTACCACCGGTAAGATCCTGGATTTGTTTCACCGCATCCTGCCTAGCATCAATAGGGGTGAAGCCAAAGTCCTTGGCCACTCCCAAGCGAAAATCGCTAACATCGGTAATCAATACCTGGCTCGCTCCCGCCAGCCGCGCACAAAAAGCTACCAGAAGGCCGATGGGCCCGGCTCCCAGAACCGCCACTGCATCCCCGAGCTGCATCTTGGAGCGACGAATGGCGTGGACCGCCACCGCCACCGGCTCAGTCAGGGCAGCCCGATCCATGGGAATTTCCGGATTGAGCTTAACTAGCTGATGAACTGGAACTTTTACGTATTCGGCAAAACCGCCATCAGCATCAATGCCGGTAAGGCCCAAGGTTTTGCAGACATGCCAGTTGCCGGTGCGGCAGGGTTGGCAATGGCCGCAAAAAAGAAGGGGGTTTACTGCCACTAGGTCTCCTACCTGGCATTCGTTATAGCCCTCGGCGTTGATCTCGGCCAAGGTGCCAGCAATCTCGTGGCCTACCACCAGTGGCGGCTTGACCCGAGGGTGGATGCCTTTATAAATAGGAAGGTCGCTGCCACAAAGGCCAGTGTAAGCCACCTTAACCAGGGCCTCCCCCGGGCCAAGGCTGGGAACAGGTATATCCTCTACTTTGATGGTTTCCGGAGCTACATAGCGTACTGCTCGCAAGTTAAATTGCCTCCTTACTCAAAGCCTTTATCGCTGCAATTCACAGCAGGAACCGGTTGCTCTTTTTCCTTTGTGCAGTTTTTATAGTCAGGATCGGCTCGGACCATAGGGCGTTACGTTTAGAGTGCCAGCGATAGATAACCGCCATCCACAGCCAAGGTGGCTCCGGTGACAAAGTCGGACGCAGGTGAGGCTAAGAATACCACCGCCCCCACCAGGTCTTCTGCCTTACCGTAACGCCGAAGCGGGGTGTCGCCGCAAATCTTGGCCTGGACTTCCGGCTGCCCTAGGAAATGCTGGTTGAGCTGGGTCTTAAACCAGCCTGGGGCAATGGCGTTAACATTGACCCCGTAGGGCCCCCACTCCCCAGCCAGCACCTTGGTGAGCTGAACTACTCCGCCCTTGCTGGCACAGTAGGCCGAGGAACGGGTAATGCCCAGGAAAGACCCCATGGAAGCAAAGTTAATGATCTTGCCTGCCTTCTGCTCCACCATGATTTTGCCTACCACCTGACAGACGATAAACATACCCTTGAGATTGGTATCCATTACCCGGTCCCAATCTTCCTCGGTGTACTCCAGGAAAGGCTTCTTGGCTAGGGCTCCAGCCGCATTGACCAGGATATCGATGTGGCCAAACTTTTCCATGATCTGCGCTACCGCCTGTTCTACTTGCTGGCGGTCGAGGATATCCACGGAAAGGCCCAAAGACCGGCGCCCTAGAGCTTCAATCTGCTCCGCCAGCCGCTGGTTGTTCTCCAAGTTGCGGCTCATGGGGATGACGTCCGCCCCTGCCCGAGCCAGGCCAAGAGAAACCTCGGTCCCCAATCCGCCGCTACCACCTACGGTAATGGCTACCTTTCCCGTGAGATCAAACATTGCTAAACCTTGGTTCATAATTTAAACCTCCTTTTACCGATTCGATGCTGCTGAAACATTTCCCATGCCGGGGCGCTGGCGCCAGTTCCAGATGAACTCCACTCCGACGCCGCCCTTGGTCGCGCGATAACCGGGCCGTATCCGGGTTAGCCAGGATGCTTGCCGTTCCCGGCTAGGAGCCCTGCCCTTCCTGCTCCTCCTAAATCACAGAACCGAGGAACTTCCATGCTGTTGCATATTACACAACTCCGTCTTGATGTATGAAGTTATTCGCCATCGAAAGAGACGTTCCTTCCTTTAGGAGGGGTAAAGGTGAGATTCGCGTGACCAATTCCCTCTATCCAGGCACCTGGGAATATGCTAGAATGATCCCTTGATAATGCTAAACTTTTCAAATCAAAAGCACCGGCTTGCTGGAGGTTAAAACGGCAATTATGGCTACCAGTTTAGAAAAGGCCCTGAAGGTCTTAGAAGCCCTCTGGAAAGCACCCAACGGTAAAGGCATCTCCATTCGCGACTTGGCCTATCAAACCGGGCTTCCCCCCAGCACCGTTCACCGCTTTCTGCAGGGGTTTAAGCGCTACGACTTGGTGGAGCAGGATGAAGCTTCCCGCGACTACCGCCTGGGATACAAGATACTCCTAATGGGCCTCAAGGTTCGCTCCGGCTTAGACCTGACCCGCGCCGCCCAGCCTATTCTGGAACAGCTTAGTGCCACCACCGGAGAAGATGCCTACTTGGTCATACCCCGTGGAGACGTGGGCATCTTTCTGCAAGGGGTAGAGGGCCGCCAACCCATCCGGGTGGTGGAAACCTATGGTACCGAAATCCCCCTCCACTGCGGTGCTTCCCGCAAGGCTATCTTGGCCTTTAAGGACGATGAATGGATCGAGGGCTACATCCGCCGGGGTCTAACCAGCCTGACCGAAAAGAGCATCACTGACCCCGAGAAGCTTTGGGAAGAAATAAGACAGATCCGAAAGCAGGGCTATGCCACTTCCAGCGGCGAGTATACCCAGTATGCCTTTGGAGTAGCAGCTCCGGTGCGCAACTTTAACAACCAGGTGGTAGCCTCCATTGGCATCATTGGCCTGCAGATGCGCTACACCGAGGAGAACCTGCCCCTGTTCATTAACGAAGTCAAGCGAGCCGGCCGGGCCGTCTCCCAACGGCTAGGCTGGGATGGGGACGAATCCTAGGGCCCGCGAGGCTTCCTCGGCTGCCTCCTTAACCATGGCGATCATTTCCGGAAGTCGCTTCTTGCTAATCCGGACCGTAGGCGCCGAAAGGCTAATGGCCGCGATTACCGCGCCGCCAGCATCACAAACCGGAGCCGCCACACAGCAAACCCCCCGCTCGTGCTCCTCATCATCAATGGCGTACCCCCGGACGCGGACCTGCTCCAGGCACTGGAACAGCTCGGCCTCATCGGTGATGGTATTCTCAGTGAAGGCGGGCAACCCTACCCGCTGGATAATCTCCCTTACCCGGCCCGGATCCATATAGGCCAGCAAGACTTTGCCCAGAGCCGTGCAGTGGGCATATACGGAACGGCCAATGTAGGAGGTCAAGGTTAACCCGTGCGGCCCCTCTACCTTATCGATATAGACCGCCTTGCCCCCATCGAGAATGCCCAGGTGCACAACTTCCCCCGACCGCTCCATCAGCTTCTCCAGGAACGGGCGAACCATGCTGCGTACGTCCCGGCGGCTAAACCGGGCCGCGCTGAGTTCTGAGATCCGGTAACCCAAATGAAAGCGGCCGGTTTCCCGGTCCTGCTCCACAAATCGGTAGGCTTCTAGGGTGGAAAGCAGCCGGGACACGGTGCTCTTGTGCACCCCCATTTCCCGGGCCAGCTCGGTGACGCTTAAATCCCGGCGAGCGGCGCCCAAGGCTTGAAGGATCTCCAAAGCTCTAGCTACTGACTGAATCTCGCCCTTGTGTTTGACCCTGCCGTTCACCTGTTTTTCCCCCTTCTGCCTTGCTGGTTTCTCTAACGTTCTCCATGCCGGGGTGCTGGCGCCGGTGCAAGATGCCCCGCCGCTAAAACAAGGGCGGAAAGAAGCGGTGGGTAACTACCTGGTCTAGGAGAACCAAAATTCCCACTGCCCAAACATAATAACTGAACGCTCGCATGTTGCCTCGAGTAAGGACCGCAAGCATCACTTTAATAGCCAAATAGCCAAACACAGCGGCTGCCGCCATGCCTGCCAGGACCTGAATCCAGGGCACGGCTGAAACCGCGCCCGCCAGAGGGCCAGAAGATGCATCTTTAAGCTCCACCAAAGCTGCCCCCAGGATAGCCGGGGCCGAGAGCAGGAAGGAATAACGGGCCGCCGTCTCCCGATCCAGGCCCCGAAGGAGAGCGCCGGCAATGGTAAGTCCGGAGCGGGAAAGGGCGGGAAGGATAGCCAAGCCCTGCGCTGTCCCTACTACTGCAGCATCAAGGTAGGACATACGCCTGAGGCTCTTTCGGCCCCGGGGCAGCCCTTCCGCCCACCACAAAATGATACCGGTGATCAAGAACTCAATGCCTAGCGTCTGCCCGCTGGCAAACAGCTTGGAGATGACGTCCTTAAAAGCCAACCCTAATATACCCGTAGGTATGAGTCCAGCGATTAATAGCCAGGTCAGCCGGGAAAGCGGCCGGCGGAGAATCGCCAACCAGTCCCGGCTGAAGACGATTAACACCGCCACTAGCGTCCCCACATGCAGCATAACATCAAAGAACAACACCGCTTCGTGGACCCCAAAAATCCTCTGGGCCAAAACCAAGTGCCCGGAACTGGAAATCGGCAGGAATTCCGTCAATCCCTGGATCATTCCTAGGACTATGGCTTCGAAAAGGCTCATGTTTTCACTCCCATTCGATGGTAGCCGGGGGCTTGGAAGTAATATCGTAGAGCACCCGGTTGACGTGTTTTACCTCATTGGTAATCCGGTTGGAAATGCGCTCCAGGACTTCGTAGGGCAACCGGGCCCAATCGGCGGTCATGGCATCCTCGCTGGTTACCGCCCTAACTACGATGGCATAGGTGTAGGTCCGCTCATCTCCCATCACGCCCACGCTGCGCATGTCAGGAAGGACGGCAAAGCTCTGCCAGAGCTCGCGATCTAGCCCCGCCTTGCGTAACTCCTCCTGGATGATGGCGTCGGCGGCCCGGACAATCTCCAGCTTCTCCTTAGTAATGGCGCCAGTGACCCGCACCGCCAGCCCCGGACCGGGGAAAGGCTGGCGCCAGACGATGTCCTCCGGCAGGCCTAGCTCCACTCCCAAGCTGCGCACCTCATCCTTAAAAAGCAAGCGCAGCGGTTCGATCAAGCAGAGGCGCATCTTCTCCGGCAAACCGCCCACATTGTGATGGCTCTTGATGGTAGCCGCGGTGTCAGTGCCGCTTTCAATCACATCGGGATACAAAGTACCCTGGACTAAAAAGTCCACTTGGCCAATCTTCTGGGCCTCTTCTTCGAAAACCCGGATGAATTCCTCGCCAATGATCTTGCGCTTAGCCTCGGGGTCGGCCACCCCTTCCAGGCGCTTAAGGAAGCGCTCCCGGGCATCGACGGCCCGCAAGGGAATGCGCAGGCGATCTCTAAAAGTGCGCACCACCTGCTCAGCCTCGCCCCGGCGCAAGAGCCCGTGGTCAACAAAGATGCAGGTCAAGCGATCGCCGATGGCGCGGTGCACCAGCACCGCCGCCACGCTGGAATCTACCCCGCCGCTCAAGGCACATAGGGCCCGGCCCGAGCCCACCTGGCTTTTGATGCGTTCGATCTCTTGGGCCACAAAGGAGCCCATGTTCCAGCCGCCTCGGCAACCGCAAACATCGTATAGGAAATGGCGCAGGATGTCGGAGCCGTGGGGAGTATGCTTGACCTCAGGGTGGAATTGGACCCCGTAGAGCTTCCTTTCCTCATCGGCCAGGGCCGCCACCGGGGTGCGGCTGGTCTGGGCCGTGACCTTGAACCCGGCGGGAGCCGCCACCACCCGGTCCCCGTGGCTCATCCACACCGGCATTTGCCGCGGCAAGCCTCGGAACAAGGCATCCTCCCGGATGACCTGGATAACTGCCCGGCCATACTCCCGCTCCGGTCCCGGCTCCACTTTTCCCCCCAAAAGGTAAGCCATCAGCTGCATGCCGTAGCAGATGCCCAGGATGGGAATGCCGGCGGAAAAGATGGCGGCATCCAACCGGGGAGCTCCTTTGCCGTAAACGCTGGCCGGACCGCCGGAAAAGATTATCCCCACCGGCTTGCGGGCTACGATCTCAGAAAGGGGTGTGCGGTAGGAAAGCATTTCGCAGTAAACCCCGTATTCCCGCACCCGCCTGGCAATCAGCTGGTTGTACTGGCCACCAAAATCAAGCACCAAGACTAACTCCACCTGTACCCATCCTTCCCCTCTTCGGACCCTTGTCCAGACACCCTCCTTAATTCCTGTAACCCGGCCAACCGTTACTAGGCCGCTTGTGGTTCGCCCGAAGCCCTACCTACCCTGGCTAAGTTATGGCCAGTTAGGGCTCCCTCGGGCTCCGCCAACCGACTTCGAACCGGAGAGCTACCAAGGCCGGGTAGCCCGCCCAGGCGCTGGCTAGCAGAGACCGTTTCCCTGGACCTCAGTCGGCTTTCGTGTCGCTTGGCGCTTACTTATATACCTCCGGTTTTAGTACCGCCAGAAAGGGCAGGTGGCGGTACTTCTCCGCATAGTCCAGGCCGTAGCCCACCACAAAGACATCGGGAATCTCAAAGCCGTTATAGTCGGGATGCATCTTTACCGTTCGCCGGCTAGGTTTATCCAAAAACGTACAGGTACGAATGCTGGCCGGGCGCCGGGCCTGCAAGGTGCGCACCAAATAGCGCAGGGTAAGGCCGGTGTCGACAATGTCCTCCACGATTAGAACGTGGCGACCCTCCACCGGAGTATCCAGGTCCTTTAAGATGCGCACCACCCCGGAGGAACTGGTGCTGGTGCCATAACTGGTGACGGCCACAAAGTCCAAAGTTAGGGGGATATTGATGTGCCGCACCAGATCCGACAGGAAAATTATGGCTCCCTTCAAGATCCCGACCACCAGAAGGTCCTTGCCCAAGTAGTCTTCGGTGATCTTCTGCCCCAATTCTGCTACTTTTTTTTGAATTTCTTCCGCTCCGATCAAGATGCGGTCGATGTCACGGCTATTGTCCATGCTCGGTCGGTCAAGCTCCCTCCATACCAGGCTTGGTCCCGGAAAACAACTTGTAGCTGGCTTTGCCCCTTTGGCTTTTTATGCAACATAGTACCTTTATCCGCAATCCAAAAAGAATATAAAACAAAAGCCGCCTTGGGGCTAGTGATAAATTTCCCAACGGCGCCCGTAATATAACCTTCCTACTAAGCCTATGTTCGCCAAGGAGGAGCTGATTCCTGCTTGCCCTAAGAGGATTGGGTAGGAGGCACAATCTTTATGGTCTTACCCTGGTCATAGAACTCGAAGGCCGCCTCAACTTTGAAGTCAGGATTATGAACGGTCACGGCGTGGATCTGCGCCCGGCGGATTCGCTTTGAACCGGGCTCAACCCAAACTCGGTAAGTGAAACCCTTAAACCACTTGGTCAGGTATTTGGATTCGATTATCTGGGGAGAACATTCCAAGACGTATAGCTTTTTGCCCTGCAAAGATTCTCGCCCCAGGTACTTGACGGTGGTTGGTACGGCAAAGCGAAGGTTTTCGGCGGGATTGACTTCCATCATGAACAGGTCATCGCTGAGGAGCCGCCTCCCCGGCAGGATAATCCACTTCTGGGTAATGGCATCCTTCAGGTAGGTAACCCCTTCAATTTCGTAAACGTCCACCGGCCCGCCCTGCATCTCCCCCCACAGGTGAAAATCGCCCCCTGCCTTTTCCCCATTGATGCGGCTCAAGTAGATAGGGCCGGCCGGCCGCACTTGGATCACTTCCACCCGGTAGCGATAGGTAGGTGTGTCTAGGGTGTTGGCTAGGGCCTGGGGCAGGAGCTCTTCTGGCACCACCCGGGAAACTAAGCCCACATAGGCTGCTCCCGCTGCCAGCAACAAAACTGCCACCGCCACCCAAAATAGCTTGCGATTGATCTTTACTACCAAGGTCAGCCTCTCCCTGCCATCCAGGAATGGTTCCGTGATATTCTACGGCTGGCCCTGGCCAAATATTACTAGTTGCCCCAACTACGTTACCATCATTGGCTGGTATTGGCATCAGAAGGCGCAATCCGGGCCATGATCTTTCCGCAGTCCCGGGTATCATACCCCCCTAGGCTCTCAACCTCCCGCCGGAAGCCCTCTCCTGAAGCTACTTCCAGCAACCGGGCTACTTTATCAAGCTTGAGGTTCTCCTCAGGGATGCAAAGGTCGTAGCGCTCTTCAGCGATGGGAATAAAGTCTAGCCCCAGGGTTTGGGCCGCAGCCAGGATGCCCATGGCGGCGTCGGCAGTTCCCCCGGCTACCGCCGCCGCCACCGCCAGGTGAGTATACTCCTCCCGCAGGTAGCCGTTGATGGCTTCCGGGCTGATCCGCTCTTTTTGGAGCAAAAAGTCCAAGAGCACCCGCGTGCCCGCTCCCCGCTGCCGGTTGACAAACACCACATCCTCCCGGGCCAAGTCAGCGATGCCTCTAATGCCCTTGGGATTGCCCTTGGCTACCATCAAGCCTTGCTGCCGGTAGACCAGGTTGACCAACACGCTAGGGCGATTCCCTAGGTAGCGGCGGACATAGCTGAGGTTGTATTCGCCGGTCTCCTCGTCCAAAAGGTGGGTGCCGGCCAGGTGGGCTTCACCCCGGCTCAGGGCCACCAGCCCGGCTAGGCTGCCCACATTGGCTGAAGAAAGGAAGTACTCCGGATAACGCTGGTGCAGGTGGCTACCCAAAACATCCATACAGAGATCATGGCTGCCAATGGCTACAATGGTGCCTTCCACCTCGGAAGCCGGCCGGACTAGCTCCACTTCTACTTGCTCCCCTGCCGCCAGGCCCTGGGATAGGCGCGGCACCCGCACTACCCCATCAGCCCGAACCAGGGAGGTCAACACCCCCGCCCCTCGAGCCAAGGGAGTAGCCACTAGCTTTTCCCCTACCCGCCCCAGCTTGACCCGGAGGAATTCCTCAGCGCCCACCGCCGATGCTACCTTTCTGGTCATGGTGGCTGTCACCAAAGGTCGGCCCGGAGGGTTTACCCCTAGCATCCGCGCTAACAGCGGGTGGACAAACAGCTCCGCCGCTAAGGCCGCCGAAACCGAGTAGCCAGGAATGCCTATCGCCGGAGTCTCCTGAATCCTCCCCAGGATTACCGGCTTGCCCGGCCGGGTAGCTACCCCATGGACATAAACCTCACCCCACCGGGCCATGATGGCAGCAGTAAAATCCTCCCGCCCGGCCGAGGATCCTGCGTTGATCAATACCAGGGCGCTCCTTTTGGCGGCACTAAGGATTTGCCTCTCTAGTTCTCGGTAGTCATCGGCTACCGGGGCGCACCGCTGGGGGCGTCCGCCCCATTCCTCAACCAGGGCCGCCAGCATGGCGCCATTGGATTCTAAGATCTGCCCCGGCTCCGGTCCCTCAGCCGGTTCCTCGCCCGCTACCACCAGCTCGGTGCCGGTAGGAATGATGGTCACCAACGGGCGGGAATGGACCGCCACCTGGGTTACCCCGCCGGCCAGCAACGCCCCCAGATCGTAGGGCCGCAAGCGCCAGTTGGCAGGAAGAAGCATCTCCCCAGCCACTATATCTTCGCCAATGGAGCGGACATGCTGCCAGGGAGCAGCTGGCTTTCTGATTTCCACATATACCGGCTCCGGCCCGGACTCGCCACTTCCAGGAGATAGGATGGGATTGCCGTCGGCGTCTAGGTACTGAAGGTCCTCGGCCATGATGACGGCGTCGCAACCAAGCGGCACCGGGTCGCCGGTATCCACCTCCATGGCTTCATCGCCCAAGCGCAGCCTGACCGGGGCAGTTTCCCTAGCCCCAAAGGTCAGCCGGGACGGCACCGCTACCCCATCCATGGCGCAGGCGGGATAATGGGGGCTGGAATAGCGCGCATAAACCGGCTGGGCGGTCACCCGGCCGCAAGCCTTTTCTACGGCTATAACTTCCGGCGGACCTGGATTTACAAGCCCTAAAGCCTGCAATGCCGAGAGATAGCGATCCAGAGCTTCCTCCCAAGGAAGGCTGGTGAGATAGACCTTTCGCGATCCCAGTGCTTTGACCATCAGTCGTCCGCCTTTCTTCCAGAGCTATTTATCTTTAGCCTGGGGCGCTGGCCCTCTGCTCCGTAATCCTGCGCCAGCCACCGCTCAATCTAGGTCCCAAAGCCTTACTGCTACCATTTCTCCAGCTGCCAATCCTTCCGCCGCCGCCGGTATCCTTATCAGCCCATCAGCTTCCACCATGGTGGAGATCAGCCCTGATTTTCCCCATACCGGTCGAGCCCAGCACTCCCCCATCTGGGGAGAACCGGCTCCCGCCGCCAGCTTCACCCCTACGTAGTCCTCTCGGCCAGCCACCGAGGGAACGCTTTCCACTAGGCGAGCCCTTACCTCCCGCTTTTGGGCCGCTAGCTCGGCGCGCTGGTAATCGCCGTAAAGCAAAAGGGGGGCTAAAAGCAGCTTAAATACTACCATGGCCGAGACCGGGTGCCCGGGAAGGCCAATCAGCAGGCCGGCCTGACCAGGAGCTTGCTTCCGGGGAGCAGCAGCAATGGTGGGCTTGCCCGGGTGAATGGCTAAGCCTTCAAACAGGATGCCTCCGCCGGTAAGCTCGTCTAAAACCTGATAAGTCCAGTCCCTGGTGCCCACCGAGCTGCCCCCAGACAGCAGGACCAGATGGTTTTCCAAGCTAGCCTGGCCTACAGCTTGGGCCAGGGCTTCCCGGCTATCGCCGACGATGCCGTAAAACTTAGGGATCCCGCCCCCGGCCTGAACCAAGCCGGCCAGCACATAGGAATTGAGCTCCCGCACCTGGCCGGGGCCAGGAGCCCGATCCGGGGTCACCAGCTCATCACC
>JACIYF010000033.1 GCA_014360065.1 Clostridia bacterium
CGCAGGTCGAGGGTTCGAATCCCTCCATCAGCTCAGGAAAATCAAGGACCTCCTCACCCCAGCATTTAAAAGCGCCGTAAGGAAGGTTACCATGGTGGTATGAAAAAGGAAACCTGGTCAACTAGTTGCCAGGGTGCTGAAGGGCTCTAAAGATGATCCTTCTCGGTCTGCTCCCGACCTCAACATCTTGTGTAAGACCGCTTCATTCCAGTTGCCATCGATGTAGTTGTTTACCAGAGGTATTTCTACCGGGACGATCCTCTGCTCGCTTATAGACCTCAGGATATCGTGCACGGTCTTAAAGTTGCCGTACCCTATTTCTGGGGTAACGCTTATGGTCTCAGTGCCGGTCATGGCGTTATAGAAATTCAGGAGTTCCCGGGAGTATGCTCCAAGAAGCCCTGCAAGGTGGCCAGCTTCGGGTAGAACCTATTTACAAGATCAGGGACTGAGAAGAGGCTATAATCCCTCTTCGATCCAACGAAAGAGGCCGGGTAGCGGCCCGGCGGAGTTAAAGCGCAGATAAGAAACCTGGCTAGCACAGCCACACTGCCTTACAGACTCCAGACATTCCGGCGGGATCGACGATGAAAGAGACCAGTCGTGTCAGCGCCCGATCGGCCCTCCGGTGGTGTCCTTAAAGCTGTGAGTGTGAAGGGGGATGCCGTTGGCGCTGGTTATCCCACGGAACTGGTGCACATGACCGTAAGGCCCGGGAACTGCTGGGCCGGTCTCGACATCTATCGTATGATGATGCCCCAGATCGATGGTGGTGGCCACATGGATATGGTGGGTGTGCCCCGGCCCAGTGCCCACGGCGGGGCCGGTGGTTCCGTGGTAATGGTGCAGGTGGCCGTAATCATATGAGGTTAGCCAGGTGCCCTGATCACACCATCCCCATAATGGCCCGGGCGATGTTGACGGCGTGGCCTTCGATGCGCAAGAATGCCTCCATCAGGTCTAGGTGAATGGCGCTGGTGGCCATGGTTTGGGCGTTGCCGGATTGCAGGCGGTCGAAGTGGCTGAAGCGCAATTCTTGTTCCAACCGCAGTATGCGCGGGTGCTCCTTGATGACCCGGCTGGCTAAAGCCGAATCCAGGGTGGCAAACGCCTCCAATGTCAGCCGCAGACTTTGCTGTGTCTGGCTGAACAGACCCTCGACTTCTTCCATCCCCTCCGGCGAAAGCGCCAGATCCTCCTGCTGGATCTTGCGGGCCAGCTGGATCACGTTCATAAGGATATCACCCACGTGCTCTAGGTCATTGGCGGTGTATAGAACCTGGATGCTTCGCTCCATCAGGGGATCCGGCAGACCGGCATCTCCCAGTCCCGCCAGGTAGCGGCTAATCTGGCGGTACAGGCTGTCCATAGCCTGTTCTGCCTCCGCCATGCGATCCCACATCTCTTCGCTGCCCAGGCGTACCGCCGGTAGCACCCGGCTCATCATTTCTTCCTGCAAAATCCGTCCCATCTCAACCGTCTGCCGGTGAGCCTGATCCACGGCCAGCTCCGGTACCGAAAGCAGGCTCTCATCTAAGAAGCGGGCTTCGGTCATGCCAGCCTCACGGTCGGGCCAAGCCCATTCCATGAAGCGGGCAATGCGACCGGCAAAGGGTAGAAAGATCGCAGCCATCGCCAGGGAGAACAGGGTATGGGCATTGGCCACCTGGCGGCTGACATCTCCAGAAGTAGCCAGCACCAGCGCCGTCAGCGGGTGATACAACGGTAAGAAGACTAGCCCGTTGACTAACTTGAAGCCCAAGTTGGCTAACGCGGCTCGCTTGGGTTCCCGGCCCGGGGCCCCTAGGCTGGAGAGCACCCCGCCCACCGTCCCGCCCACATGGGCACCCAAGACGAACGGAACGATGGCATAGGGCCCCAAAAGCCCCTCTGAGGCCAAAGTCATCAGCAGGGCCAGGAAGGCGGTACTGGACTGCAGCACTGCCGTGCCCACCAGTCCCACTCCAAACCCTAGCAGCGGGGCTCGTTCCAGGCGTACCAGCGCCTCAGCTACACCGGGATAGGTGCCCAGCGGGGCTACGGCTTGAGACATTACCGCCATACCGTAGAATAAAAGGCCGAAGCCCAAAATGGCCTGACCCAGGCTGCGCTGGCGGGAACGCCGCGAGAAGAGGTGCAACAGCGCTCCCACAAACAGCAAGAGTAGAGCCAAGTTGGTGACCCGAAAGGCAATGAGCTGGGCGGTCAGGGAGCCCCCGATAGCCGATCCCAAGAGCACCCCCAGAGCCTGGGCCAAGGTCATTATCTTGGCGCTGACAAAGCCCACCACCAAAGCAGCGGTAGCATTGCTGCCCTGGAGGGCAAAGGTAATGATAACTCCGCTCAATAAGGCCAGCCAGGGCCGGTCGGTTACGGCCCTCACCAGGCGCTTCAGCCGGCGAGCGGCCATCTTTTGTAGTCCCTCGGAACATACCTGCATCCCGAAGATAAAAAGGCCTAGCCCGCCGGCCAGCCCCACCAGGATGGTCACTGCTGCCATAGTCGCTTAACCCCTTCGAATTTCCTTGGCGCTGAGATTGTTGTTGTCTTGATTCTCTTGGTCCTGAGGTTTGGTTCCCAGAGGGTTGGCCCTCTGGATCTTGGCCCGCTTGAAAGGGTGGCGCTCTCCGGTGGCAGCAAAAATGGTCATCTCGGAGATGTTTACCACATGGTCGCCGATGCGCTCCAAATAGCGGGCCACCAAAAGCAGGTTGCTGGCCTGGTCCACATATTGAGGTCCACGTTTCATAAAGCCCGTCAGCTCCTCTTGGAGCCCTACAAACAGCTCATCCACCGCTTGGTCATCATTGTCCAGCTGCCCTGCAGCCGCGAGATCCTTTTTCACGTAAGCCTGGAGGCTCTTATGCATCATGGCTTGCACCAATTCTCCCATCCTCGGCACATCCTCCAGCGGCTTAAAATAAGGTCCCCGCCCTACCATGGCCAGCGTGGCCTCGGCGATGTCACAGGCATAATCGGCAATCCGCTCCAATTCGTGACCGATGCGCATGGCGGCAGCCAAAAAGCGCAGGTCCCGGTCCATGGGTTGCTGCAGGGAAATCAGCTCCAAGGAATCCATTTCCAGGGACTCATCGAGGCTATCTATCTCATCGTCGCTGGCCAGGACCCGCCGGGCCAGCTGTTCATCCTGCTCCCTCAGGGAACGCATGGCTAGCTCCAGGCGCTGTCCTACCCGATCGCCCATGGCCAACAGCCGCTCGCCAATCTCAAGCAGCGCCCGGTCGTACGCGTTTAACCGTCGCATCAAGCAAGCACCTCTCTCCAAAACCATACTCACCTAATCTTAATTAGTACAATGATAGCATGAATATGCTCATTGGCAACCAGCCATGCCACCCATGTTAGTGATTATACATGAGACAGTCAAAGGCGAGGCATCGGTGGGCAAGAAAGACCAGCGGGCGGGCAGCGCCAGGGTAAATAAGACAAAACCAGGAAGGGACGGGTGGGGAATCCGTCCCTTCCAAGGCGTTGACGATAGGTAGGTTGGTCCATTGGTTTTAGCTTTACAAGTGGGCTGGCTCCATAGCTTTGGTGGGGCCAGTTACTCGGCACCCTGGAACTGGTGGTTGACATTTACCCCATCGGGGTCGGCGTGCCCGCCGGGGAGATCGGCCTCAGCCTTGGTGGACTTGGCCTCTTGGGCCTCGCTGGCTTCGGGGGCCTCTTTGGTCTCGCTGGCCTCTTGGGCTTGCACTTGGGCTTTAGCCTGGGGGCCCTGTGCCGAAGGTGCAGCAGTGGCTACCGTTGCCTTGGACGCCTGGGGTGCGGGTGTGGCCGGGGTGGCTACTTGGGCCGCCTGCTGGACTGCGCTCACCCGGTTGGCGGCGATGGTAGCGGCAGGCGCCTGGCTAATGATGCGCTGGCGGCCGGCAACCAGGTATAAAAGTAAGGGCTAGAGATTAAAGTGGGAGGCGGAAAAAATTAGAAGGGTTTAATCGAGCTTTTTAATATTTGTGGGGGCAGATGTGGTCGAGGGTGGCGATCCGTTCCTCGATCTCTTTGACCACCTTCTCCAGGAGTTCCCCGTCAAGGTCATTCTCGGCCAGCAGCAGATCTTGCTTTAGGTCGGAGAGCTTCTTCTCCAAGTGGAAGATGGTCAGGAGCAGCTGTTTCTTTTGCTCCTGGCTTACGGCAGGGATCGCCAACCCTTGAGCTGCTGGCACTTCAGCTAGCTCGGTCCCCTCAGCTCCTAGCCTATATTCCTCGCCGGCCCTGGGGATAAGCGCGTTCAGCCCTAGCTCGCGGTCGATGAGTTCAGCCAGGGTGCTGGCAGCCGTTTCTTCGCCGTGGACTACGAAGACCTGCTTAGGCTGGTTATTCAAGTGGGAAAGCCAATCGATCAGCCCTTTTTGGTCGGCATGGGCGGAGAAACCCTCGAGGGAGTGGATTTGGGCCGCCACATTGATGATCTCACCCAGGATCTTCACCTTTTTCTCTCCATCCAGGATGCGCCGGCCCAAGGTCCCCTCGGCTTGGTAGCCCACGAAAACTACCGAGGACTCGGGACGCCACAAGTTATGCTTGAGGTGGTGTTTGATCCGGCCGGCATCGCACATGCCGCTGGCGGAGATGATGACCTTGCCGCCAGGCAGGTGGTTTAAGGCCATGGATTCTTGGGTGGTCCGGACCAAATGCAGGCCAGGGAACTGGAAGGGGTCATCGCCGCCGGCAATCAGTTGGGCGGTCTCGGCATCGAAGCAGTCGCGGTTGCGCTCGAAGATCTCGGTGGCGGAGACGGCCAGGGGGCTATCGATATAGACCGGGATTGGGCCCATCTCATGTTCTTCCACCATCTGGTTGAGGGTATAGAGAATGTCCTGGGTGCGCCCCACCGCGAAAGCCGGGATCACCACGTTTCCCTGGCGGGCCATGGTTTCGGTGATAATGCGCTTCAATTGGGCTGCTTGGTCTCCCAAGGGTTGGTGCAACCGGTTGCCATAAGTGGATTCAATCAATACATAGTCAGCTTCGCTTACCAACTCGGGGTCTTTAATGATGGGAGTGCCGACCTGTCCCAGGTCGCCGGAGAAGACTAGCTTCAGCTCGCCATCGCCATCTTTCACCTGCATTTCGATCAGCGCTGACCCCAGGATGTGCCCGGCATCGCGGAAACGGAACCGCACCTGGTCGCGAATGGTTACTTCCTGATTGTAATCCACTGGCTGGAAGAACTGGAGGGATTCCAAGGCATCTTGGGCGGTATAGAGGGGCTGGGTGGGGCGATCCCCTCGGCGGCGCGCCTTGCGCGATTTCCACTCCGCCTCCACCTCCTGGATGTGGCCGGAGTCGGGGAGCATCACCTGGCAGAGATCGGCGGTAGCCCGGGTGGCCACCACCTGGCCCCGGAAGCCCTGTTTGCAGAAACGGGGGATGAGCCCGGAGTGATCAATGTGGGCGTGGGTTAAAAGGATGTAGTCCACTGATTTGGGATCCACCAGGGGGTTTCGGTAGTTGCGCATCCTGAGCTCGCGGTTCCCCTGGAAAAGCCCGCAGTCGATCATCAGCTTGAGATTGTCGGTCTCCAAGAGAAAAGATGAACCCGTCACCGTCCGCGCCCCGCCCAAAAAGGTCAGCTTTACCATCTTGCTCCCCCATTTCCTGCATGATTTTGGCCATAGCTCCTGGTTCATCCGTCGCTGGTAAGGAGGCGAGAACTGGCCACCGCCACCTGGTTCCTACGCCTTGGCTATTCATCATTCGCCAAGGGTAAGCGATTACCTGCAAAAAAAACCGCCTGGCCGTGGCCAGAGGGCCATGATAATCTGGGAAGCAGGGAGAAGGCCGAAAAGTTGCGCCTGAGTCATAGAGCGGCAGGAAAAGAACCGGGTCCGCTGAAGCCGGATCGTTTCACAGAAGGCACATGGTTCTTTTATCTGACGGAGAGTATACCGGCGAGAAAGCCGCCGGGTGAACAGCTACATTAAGCGGCGGTTGAGATTCGACCTTGCCTAATGGTATGATTTTACTGGTGGTAGGCAGCGGTGATCATTTCTTTAGCGGAGTGAATGCCCTTGGGCAAGGTTTTTGCCGAGGTAGCTTTAGATCTCAATACCCGCCAGATAGACCAGCCGTTTACTTATGAAATTCCCGAAGCCCTGGAATCCCAGATCGAACGGGGTACCAGAGTGCGGGTGAACTTTGGCCACCGGATCGAGGAAGGATGGGTGGTTGCCCTGTCGAGCCAGCATGATTTGCCGGAGCCACCCAAGCCCATCTTGGAGGTGGTTGCCCCGGCCGAGGAGCTAGGATCGGACCGGCTGGAACTGGCCATGTGGCTGAGCCGACGTTATCTTTGCCCGGTGGGACTGGCCCTGCGCTCTCTGACCAGGCACTCCAAGGGCGCTCGTACCCCTGGCCGCACCTGGGACCGGGCGTTGGCTGATTGCTTGCCGGCGGGAGTTGGGGAGGTTTGGCCGGCGCATCCACCCGAGCGCCTCACGGCTGGCCAAGTTCAGGCCATAAACGCCATCCTTCCTTCCTTAGGTAGGCGTTCCTTTCAGGTTTACCTTTTGTTTGGGGTTACCGGTAGCGGCAAGACGGAAGTATATCTACGGGCGATGGAAAAGGCCATTGGGGTTGGTCGCGACTGCCTGCTCATGGTTCCGGAGATTATTCTCACTCCCCAGGTCATCGATTCGGTCTATTCCCGGCTAGGATCAAGGACTATCCTTTGGCACAGCGGCCTGACCGCCAAACAACGGCGCGAAGCCTGGCAGCGGGTGCGGGACGGTTCCCCTTGCGCGGTGGTGGGGACTAGATCAGCGGTGTTCCTTCCCTTTCGGGATTTAGGGCTGATTGCCGTGGATGAGGAGCAGGAGGTAGCTTTCAAGCAAGAGAGCGATCCCAAATATCATGTTCGCGATGTGGCCTTTCGGCTGGGGCGCCAGCGGGGCAGTACGGTGATCCTGGGTAGCGCTACCCCTTCGGTGGAGAGCTTTTATTGGGCGGAGAGAGGCTACTACCGAATGGTAGAGATGGGGGAGCGAGTAAAGAGTAACCTACCCTCGGTGGACATCGTTGACATGCGCCAGGAGATTCGCCAAGGCCAGGCAGGGCTGTTTAGCCATAAACTTTTACAGGAGCTAGAGGCCTGCCTTCATCGTGGCTCGCAAGCTATTCTTTTCCTAAATAAGCGCGGGTACTACCGTTCTTTAGTGTGCCAAAGTTGCGGCTATACCCTGTTTTGTCCCCGGTGCTCGGTGCCATTAACTTACCATGGGGCCACCAAGACTATGAATTGCCATTATTGCGGCTACCAGGCGGAGCTGGCCCCTCATTGTCCCCAGTGTGGGTCGAAACCGTTCTTGGGTCGGGGAGCTGGCACCCAACGGGTGGAGGCGGAGCTTGGGCGTCAGTTTCCAGGTATTCGGGTTTTGCGACTGGACACCGATGCTGCTACCAGCCGGAAGTACCGGGAGCTCTTACAGCAATTTAGCCGGGGACAAGCTGATGTCTTGGTGGGAACCCAAATGGTGGCCAAGGGCCTTCACTTGCCAAATGTTAGCTTAGTGGGCATAATAAGTGCAGATACGTTGCTTACTATGCCTGACTTCCGCTCAGCGGAGCGAAGTTTTCAGTTGCTCACCCAGGTGGCTGGCCGAGCCGGGCGCGGCGATAACCTGGGCAAGGTCGTTATCCAGACCTTCAATCCTAGGCATCGGGCCATTCAGGCCGCGGCTAGCCAGGATTACCGTAGATTCTATCAGGAAGAAATCAAATTTCGTAAGCAGGGTGGCTATCCTCCTTATAGCAAACTGTTGCGAGTGTTGGTTACCGGAAAGGATGAGGAGCAGGCCAAGAACCTGGCCGTATGGTTGGCCAACAAGGTCAGGCAAAGGTCGGAAGGGGCGGCTAAGCAAATTGAAGTACTGGGCCCGGCACCAGCTCCTATCTTCCGCATTAGGAATAGATATAGGTGGCAGATGTTGATCAAGGGCTCAAAGGTAGAAGACTTGGTGGAGGCTGGACAGTTTTTATCCAGGGTTGCCCCGCCAACTAAAAGTGGCCAAAGAATTTCTTTGGAGGTGGAGCCGGCAGGAATCATGCTTTAGCGCCACCTGAGCGAGGAGCCATAAGGCAGGATATAAAGGAGAGAAGAAAGTGGCTGTATACCAAATCTTGCAGGTCGGCGATCCTTTATTGCGAATGAAGTCGGCGCCGGTCAAAAAGGTGAGCCCCAACATCATTAAACTATTGGAGAATTTAAAGGATACCATGTACGCAGCCAATGGGGTAGGGTTGGCGGCTCCCCAGATCGGGGTGCTCAAGCGGGTGGTAGTGGTAGATGTGGGGGAAGGTCTAGTAGAGCTCATCAATCCGGTCATTAAGAAGCGCCAGGGCCGGGTAATGGATGTTGAAGGGTGCTTAAGTATCCCTGGTATCCAAGGGGAAGTTCCGCGGGCCCAGTTGGTGGAAGTGGAAGCCTGGGATCGCCAGGGGCGTGCCATCAAGGTGCAGGGCGAGGATTTCTTGGCCCGAGCTCTCCAGCATGAGATTGATCACCTGGATGGGATTCTGTTTATCGATAAGGCTGTCCGCTTAACCGAGGTAGCCCCTTACAACGGCGATGTGGGCGGAAGCGTTGGTGGGGCCAAATCATGAAGATAGTTTTCATGGGAACTCCTAATTTTGCTCTGCCTTGCCTGGAGGTGGTGGCTCGCCATCACCAGTTGGTGGGAGTTGTTACCCAGCCAGACCGAAAGAAAGGCCGAGGCGGCAAAATTTCTGCGCCTCCAGTCAAGGTGCGGGCTCAGGAGCTAGGGGTTCCTATATCGCAGCCGGCTCGAATCAAGGATCCTGACGCTTTGGCAGTGCTAAAAGCCTGGTCACCAGAAATAATAGTAGTGGTGGCCTATGGAGAAATCCTTCCCTCCTCGGTGCTTAAGTTACCGCCTCGGGGCTGCATTAACCTACACGCTTCCTTACTGCCTCAGTACCGGGGGGCGGCCCCTATCCCCAGGGCCATCATGGATGGACAAAGGGTTACTGGAGTTACCACCATGTATATGGATGAAGGGATGGACACCGGGGATATAATCCTCCAGCAAGAAGTTCCCATTGGCGAGGACATGACAGCCGGGGAACTTAGCCTGAAGCTGGCCCAGGTAGGGGCGGGGCTGCTAGAGAAGACGCTGGCGCTGATCGAGCAAGGGAGAGCTAGTGCCATTCCCCAGGATCATAGCCGGGCTTCCTATGCGCCCATGCTACGGTCAGAAGATGAGATAATCGATTGGTCAAAGCCTGCCCCTGCCATTGTCAACCTGGTTCGGGCCTTAAATCCCGATCCAGGGGCGCGCAGCCGTTTTCGAGATAAGGTGTTGAAGGTATGGAAAGCTAAGGCCCTGGACTGGACCGAGACCGAGGGCGAGTCCATGGCCGCCCTGCCGTCGGAAGTGGCTCCAGGCACCATCATCCAGCTCCGCAAGGGTGAAGGCCCAGTAGTGGCCTGCGGCCACGGCGGTGCCATCTTGATCCAAGAGCTGCAGCTGGAAGGTAAGTCAGCCATCAGTGGCGGCCAGTTTTTAAATGGTTATCGGCCAACCGAGGCGGAAAAGCTAGGATGAAACCAACTCATCCAACTTGTGTTACTATTTGACTTCAGCTATACTTAGGGCAGGGAACAAATAGCGAATGGGGGGTCCGAGTTGCCGTTCTTCTTTGATCCTACGTTTGTAATCTTGATTCCGGCTATCCTGCTGAGCATTTATGCCCAGATGCGGGTACAATCTACTTACAGTAAATATTCTGGTGTGGTTTCTTCCAGTCGGCTCAGCGGTGCGGCTGTAGCCAGGCAGATTCTGGCCCAGCGGGGGCTGACTGATGTACGGGTGGAAATGACCCAGGGCACGCTTTCGGATCACTATGATCCCCGGGCCCGGGTGCTGCGCCTGTCTCCTGGGGTGTATAATGGCAATTCCTTGGCTGCTTTGGGGGTGGCGGCCCATGAAACCGGGCATGCCCTGCAGCATGATGAAGGTTATGTTCCTCTCCAACTCCGAGCTTCTTTCATGCCCTTAGCCTCAATTGGTTCCATGGCTGCCTTTCCCTTGCTCCTGATCGGTATTCTTATGGCCAACCAGACCTTGGCCATGATCGGCGTTTACGCCTTTGCCCTGGTGGTGCTGTTTTACTTGGTAACCCTTCCGGTGGAGTACAACGCTAGCAGCCGGGCTTTAGCCATGCTGGCGGATGGTGGTTACCTGACCCGCAGCGAAATTGAACCTACCAAGCAAGTTTTAAATGCGGCTGCTCTCACTTATGTAGCTGCAGCCTTGACGGCAGTGCTGAATTTGGTTCGGTTACTTCTGATTGCTGGTATGGCGGGAGGTAGGGACGAATAAGTGCTCCTAGCCTGAGCGGTCGCGAGGCCGCTTTACGCATCCTTTACCGGGTCAATGAGGAAGGAGCATATGCCAATTTGGCCCTCAACGAGGTCTTTAGAGGCGCGCATATTAGCGCAAGGGATCATAGGCTGGCTACTGAGCTAGCCTATGGTGCTATTAAGAACGGTTTGGTCATTGATCGGTTATTGGGTCAAGCGGTTGACCGGCCATTGGAAAAGCTCCCAGGTTGGATTCGCAATATCCTGCGGCTAGGAACCTACCAGCTGCTGTTTATGGAGCGCGTTCCCGAGAGTGCGGCAGTAAATGAAAGTGTGGACTTGGCCAAGAAATATGGGCATAGAGGTACAGCCGGCCTAGTCAATGCGGTGCTTCGCCGAATTGCCCGAGGCGAGATTAAGCTTACGCTTCCCGACCCGGCTAGCCACCCGGAGGCATACCTTAGCATTAAATACTCCCACCCAAGGTGGCTGATCCGGCGTTGGCTAGAGCGTTTTGGGTTTGAGGCAACGGAGCTGATCTGCCAATGGGATAACCAGCCGGTGACCACCTGGGTTCGGGTGAACCCCCTCAAATCGAGCCTAGAGGAAGTAGAGGAGAAGCTTTTGCAAACAGGCATCAAGGTCAGCCAGGGAGTGGTACCGGGAGCCCTCTTGCCCTACCTCGGTTCGGGTACTGGCGAAGATGGTAGCAACCGCAACGGCGGGTTGGCTGAACTGGTGCGGCAGGGGCTGGTTACGGTCCAGGACCAGGGGGCGATGCTAGCCGGGCATGTATTGGCCCCCCATCCCGGCGCGGTAGTGTTCGATATTTGTGCGGGCGTCGGGACCAAGGCGACCCAATTTGCGGAAATCATGGGGGACCAGGGGAGAATAATAGCCATAGATCTCTATTGGCATAAGTTGGAGCTATTGCAAAGGGATTGTCATCGCTTGGGCATCAGAAGCATCGAAAGCAAAGCTGCCGATGCCCGCTACCTGACCTCGGCCGAGTTGGGAACAGCCGACTATGTTTTTGTGGATGCCCCTTGCTCGGGGTTAGGGGTCTTGCGCAAACGCCCTGACCTGCGGTGGCGTCGAGAGGAAGAGGACATCTCCCGCTTGGCGGACCTGCAGGTGGAAATCCTATTTGGCTGCGCCCAATTGGTCAAGCCGGGGGGCACTTTGGTCTATTCTACCTGTACTACTGAGCCGGAGGAAAACTGGGGTGTAGTCCAACGTTTCTTGGGCAAAAGAAAGGATTTTGTCCTGGTGCCGATTAAGGGCCTGGATTTTTTGAGCGGCATCCTAAATGATGCGGACTGGGAAAACTGTAAACGAGGCTTTATACAGCTTTTGCCCCATAAGCACGATTTCGATGGTTATTTTTTTGCTCGGTTGAGGCGGGGGAACTAGCATGGTTCAGGATCTTCGCTCCCTAGACTTCTCGGAATATGTGGACTGGGTGACCAGACTTGGACAGCCGAAATACCGTGCGGCTCAGATCTTTCGCTGGGTCCACCGAGAAGGGGTAGCTGATTTCCAAAGGATGACTGATCTCCCCCTGGAGCTGCGCCAGAGGTTGGTGGCCGAGGCAAGCATATCTGCTCCCAAGATTAGAAAGTTACTGCAAAGCGACGCCGGGCAGACCACCAAGCTTTTGCTGGAACTAGATGACCACCAGTGCATCGAGACGGTTCTGATGCAATACCAGCGCTCCACCACCAGGGACCGGATCACGGTGTGCGCCTCTACCCAGGTGGGCTGTTCCATGGGGTGCCGATTCTGCGCCACCGGGGCGGGTGGGCTGGTGCGCAACCTGACTAGCGGCGAAATCGTGGGGCAGATCTATACTTGCAACCACCTATTAGCCAGGCAAAAAGGGAGCAAGAAGGTCACCAATGTGGTATTCATGGGCATGGGCGAGCCGCTAATGAACTACCGAGCCACGGTAAAGGCGATGCGCCTTCTTTCCGACCCTCGGGGCCTGCACATCAGTCCCAGGCGGATTACCGTTTCCACTTGCGGGATAGTCCCGGGGATAAAGAAGTTGGCCCAAGAAGGGCTGCCCATCACCTTGGCCATATCTCTACATGCTCCCGAGGATAGCCTAAGAGACTTTTTGGTTCCAATTAATCAACGCTACAGTTTGCGCCAGTTGATGGAGGCTTGCCGCTATTATGTAGAGATGACTAACCGCCGCATTACTTTCGAGTATACTTTAATCCGAGGGCTAAACGATGGCCCCGAGATGGCTTTCAAGCTAGCGGAGCTGGTTAAGGGGCTTTTAGCCAATGTCAACCTTATTCCTGTCAATGCTACGGAAAGCGATGGTTTGCTTGCGCCTGAGCCGGTGCAGGTAAATCGCTTTGCCGAGACCTTGGCTCGGCTAGGGGTCAACGTCACCATTCGCGAAAGCAGGGGAGGTGCCATTGCAGCAGCTTGCGGGCAGCTCCGGGCCACCAGCTGCTGTCACTAGGCGGTGGAGATGCAGAGGGCGGGTGAGGGTTTTTGGGCCCGTTTGGCCAAGACTTTATTTGGAAATAGTAGAAAAGGAGGGCTTACTCCCTCCGATATTGCCTGGGACCTTTGGCGCTGTTTTGAGCGGCAGCGGGTAAGGGGTATCCAGAAAGATTACGGGCCCAATTACTTTTTGATCTATGTGAACCCTTCCGATTGGGAGGCATTGAGCGGGTTTAAGCATGCCTTGACCAGAGAATTGGCCGCCTACGTGGAGAATATGGCGTCCGAGGGCAGGGTCAGCTTGGTGGGACCAGTCACGGTGGAATTAGAGAGCGATCCAGCGGTACGCCCGGGGGCGACCCGCATTCACAGCCATTTAGAAGAGGTGAACCCGATTGAGGAAGAGCTACCTTGGGAACTGGTGGTCATCAGCGGGCCTTGCTCGGGCCTATCGTTTCGGTTGCGGGATGACCACATTACTGTAGGGCGAGCTCGCCTGTGCGAGGTTTTCCTTGATGATGATCAGATTAGTCCCTTGCATTGCCGCATGAATCGGGTTTCTGACTCTTATGTGGTTATAGATCTGGATACGGCTTCAGGGACCTGGGTCAATGAAGAACGGATACAAAAAAGGAGGCTAGACCCAGGCGACAAGCTTAGATTGGGCAACACGGTGGCAGAGATCCGATGCGTATGAGGGCCTGTGATGCAGTGGCTGGGATGGCTTTATGGTTAGCTTAATAATTGAAGGGCTCCGGTTTGCCCTCTTGCTCATTCTATATTGGTTTCTCTACCGGGTGGCTAGGGCCATTTATCTCGATATCCGGACGGCGCGACCTACGGAGACAAGGGCTGGACAAGGCTGGAGCCTGGTGGTCATCGATGGTCCTGGCTGGGTCAAAGGCCAACAGTTTGAGCTCACTCAGCCAACTATCAGGGTTGGCAGGGCTCCTGATAATGATATAGTAATTAACGATCCGTTGGTATCACGTACCCATTTGAGCATAGTGCAAGGGTCCCGAGGGTTTTTGTTGCGGGATTATAACAGCAAAAATGGGACCTGGGTAAACGGGCATCGGGTGATGGAGAGCCAGTGGTTAGGGGAAGGCGACGTCATAAAACTGGGCAGTACAGTTTTGCAGCTTTCGGGAGGGCGTCATGAAACTAGAAGCAGGGTCCCACACCGGGTTGGTGCGGCCGATTAACGAGGATGCATTTTTTATCTCGGAGGAGAATGGCATCTTTGGGGTGGCTGATGGCTTG
Organism: Clostridia bacterium; assembly: GCA_014360065.1. Lineage (NCBI taxonomy): Bacteria > Bacillati > Bacillota > Clostridia > Clostridia bacterium. The sequence continues at coordinate 14,069 of JACIYF010000033.1, forward strand.
GGTGGTCACCAAGCTGGAGAAATAGCTAGCTGGCTGGCGTTGAAGACGGCTGCGGAGACGCTGATGGCTCCGGAGGTGACTGGGGATCCGGGGGAGAGGCTGCATTTGGCCTTTGCTAAGGCCAACCAAGCGCTCTTGAACCGGGGTCGAACGGTTGCTTCCTGTGAAGGCATGGGCACCACTTTGACCTTGGCCTGGGAGGTTGGAGCTACCCTTTACATTGGCCATATCGGCGACAGCCGCGCCTACCTGTACCGGGAGAAAGCGTTGACCCTGCTGACCAGGGATCATTCAGTATCGGGCGAGCTGGCAAGAAGCGGCGTAATTAGCCAAGAAGAAGCTCGCGAGCACCCCCAACGCCACATTCTTACCCGGGCCTTAGGACAGGCGGCAGGGACGATAGAGGAGGATGTGTTCACGGTTGGCTTGCGGGAGGGCGATTACATAATCCTCTGCACCGATGGCTTAACTTCGGTCTTCTCCGATGAGGAAATTGCCATGAACCTGGAGACGGGCACCCTGAGGGAGAAGATAGACCGGTTGATAGAGGGTACCTTGGAGCGGGGAGCTCCTGACAACGTAACCGTGATCATTGGATTCTGGGGGTAAATAAGGTAGGCCAGGATTGGCAGAGAGGGAGACGGGTAGTATAGTGAGCGTAAGCCGCAAAATTGAACGAGAACTGCTCTTTTATGATGCGGTACTGCTCGTGGCCGGCAGCACCATGTTCACTTTGACTTCGTTGCCCCGCTGGGATTATACGCTCTGGGCTGGGGCTGGCATTCTCATCGCCATGTGGTTCTTAATTCACTTGAGCTTGCCAGCAGAGCATGACCCCTATCTTTTCCCCATTGCCAACTGCCTTGCGGTGATAGGCCTGCTTTTCTTATATGGGATTAACCCCGCGGTAGCTTACCGACATTGGCAGTGGATAGTAGTAGGGTTGAGCGTAGCCAGTCTCATGATTGGGTTGGTTCAGTACCGGAGGATTTGGTTTAATCTTAAGTGGGTTTGGGCCGCCCTAAGCATTTTCTTGCTGGTAGTTACCCTGGTATGGGGCATCAAATCAGGAGGGGCCACTAGCTGGCTAAGGTTGGGCGTAGTCCGCTTTCAACCGTCAGAACTGGCCAAGGTTTTTATGGTGCTCTTTACCGCTTCTTATTTCACCGGCCGCCAAAACCAGCGCGGGCTGTTGCCTTTGTGGGCCACCTGGGGCGTCTTTCTGGCTTTGTTGGCGGCCCAAAAGGATCTGGGAATGGCCCTAGTCTTTTTCGGTGGGTTTGTGACTATGAATTATATAGCTACCCAGCGCCTACGAGTGGTGGCAGCAAGCTTTATAGTTTTAGCTTTAGGTGTTTTAATTGCCTACCACACCTTTGACCATTTCCGGTTGCGGGTACTATCCTGGCTAAATCTCTGGGACTATGCTACTTCCCTGGGCTATCAAGTGGTCCAAGGCCTGATAGCTATGGCCTCGGGGGGTATGTTGGGGGTGGGGTTAGGACTGGGTACGCCCCAAGTGATCCCGGCTGTAACTACCGATTATCTGTTTGCCGCCGTGGGTGAGGAGTGGGGTTTGTTTGGGGCTGTGGGCGTAATCATTCTCTATGCTTTGCTGGTCTGGCGGGGGTACCGGGTGAGCCTGCGGGGAGCAGGGGACGCTGAGGTGCTGTGCTCCTGTGGCTTGACCAGCCTACTGGGGTTTCAAGTATTGATAGTGCTGGCCGGCGTCTGTTCACTGTTGCCCCTGACTGGCCTTCCCTTACCATTTCTTAGCTATGGTGGCACCTCGATGGTGGTGAGCTATACCATCCTGGGGCTGATAGTAGGGCTTAGTAGCATTGGTGATAGCTACGCGTACGGTGCCAGCATGGTTGGGGTTGGTGGTGAGCATTAGGAGAGCTACGCTGCGAGTAGCAATTGCCAGCTTGTTACTCTTCGCTTTCCTCATTGGTTACCTGACCTACTTTCAGGTGACTCAAGCCCAGAATTTAGTTGCCAGTAGCCTCAATCCCCGTCCTTGGCTGCGGGAGGCACAGATGGGGCGGGGAGGAATTTTTGACCGCCGTGGCGAACCATTAGCCTTGAGCAAGAAGGCGAATGATTCCTATGTTCGGGTTTACCCTTTGGGGGCTAGTGCCAGCACCCTGATTGGTTATCATGACCGGCGGTTGGGCAATGCTGGGCTGGAAGAGCGTTTGGACGATGTTCTTTCCGGCAGCCTGCCGACCATAGGTTTAGTCAACTGGGTTCGGCGGGTTGGTGGTCACCCAGCTAGTGGAGCCGATGTTTATCTGACTATTGACGCCAGATTGCAGCAGGCGGCATGGAGCCTATTGGGAGGCAGAAAAGGTGCAGTGGTGGCTCTGGATCCGAAAACCGGGGCAGTGTTAGCCCTGGTGAGCTCGCCTAGCTTTGATCCGGCTCATATCAGCCCTGGTGCTTCCTTTATTAATCGAGCTATACAAGGTGAATACCCCCCCGGCTCCCTGTTCAAGCTGGTAGTAGGGGCGGCTACCGATGACAACCCGTCAATGCGGGAGATCACGGTGAACTGCCCGGGCTACGCCGTGGTTGGAGGTCGCAAGATTGCGTGTTCTCGGGAGCATGGCCAGGTGGATTTTGCTAGAGCCATAGCTGAATCGTGCAATACTTACTTTATCTACCTAGCCGAGCGGCTCGGAATGGAAAGGATAAGCGCTCAGGCCCAGAAAATGAGGATTGGACAGAGGATACCCTTGGAGCTCAACGTTAGTCCCGGGCGTTTTGATCCCCAACCCTCGGCTTTACCGGATCTGGCCATCGGGCAAGGGCCAATTGCGGTAACTCCCTTGGCTATGGCGATGGTGGCGGCGGCAGTGGCCAACGATGGGGTAGAGGTAACCCCAACTTTGCTTTCTAAGATAGTAGCCCCCGGGGGAGCGGTTATGCCTACCGCTCGCCTGGAACCTCCGGTGCGAGTAATGTCCACATCTACAGCCAGGGCCATTAAAGCCGGTATGATTCAAGCGGTAGAAAGCGGAACTGCCCAAACAGCGAAGTTGGACAATATCCAGGTGGCGGCCAAGACGGGAACTGCCGAGGTAGGCGGATCCAACCCTCCCCATTCCTGGTTCGTTGGCTTTGCTCCAGCTGATAACCCTCGAATATTAGTATGCGTTTTGGTGGAAAATGGTGGTTATGGAGGACAAGTGGCGGGACCTATTGCCAGGGAGATCATGAGGCTAGCATTAACTTGAGGTGGTAGCTTTTGGGGCAGGTATTTGGGCAGCGATATGAGGTAACCGAAAAGCTTGGGGCCGGAGGTATGGCCCAGGTTTATAAAGGCAAAGACACGATTCTGGGGCGCTTTGTCACCATCAAGGTACTACGGGAGGAATTGTTGGCTGACGAGCTATTGGTCAAACGCTTTTACTCTGAGGCTCAAAGCGTGGCCCGGCTATCCCATCCCAACATTGTCAGCATTTATGATGTGGGCGAGGAGGATGGCAAGCCTTACTTGGTAATGGAGTACGTAGAGGGCCGCTCCTTAAAGGAGGTCATCCGGGAAAAGAAGAAGCTCCCTTACCAGGAGGCAGTTGGTATCGCCATCCAGGTGTGTCGAGCCCTAGCCCACGCTCACGAGCATGACATTGTCCATAGGGATATCAAACCGCAGAATATTCTCCTGACCCCTGGTGGCCAGGTTAAGGTTACGGATTTTGGAATTGCCCGGTCCACGGCTTCCACTACCCTAACCTACAATGGCAGCATTGTGGGTAGCATTCATTATTTATCGCCGGAACAAGCCCAAGGGCAGCCAGCAGATGCCCGTTCCGACATCTACTCTCTGGGGGTGGTCATGTATGAGATGGTTACCGGCAGACTGCCTTTTGAGGGCGACAGCGGCATAGCTATAGCCCTTAAACATCTGCAGGAGGAGCCGGTACCACCTAGGAATTATGCCCCGGATTTGCCCAAGGACTTGGAGAAGGTGATCCTCAGGACCTTGCGCAAGGATCCGGATGCGCGGCCGCAAGATGCCAGGGACCTGGCTCGCCAGCTGGAGCGCTTTACTGCTGCCGGGCCAGATGCTACCCAGGAAATTCCAGTGGTAACGCCGAGGCGCAAGCTCAGGCCCTGGGCCAAAGTGGCCATTATCATGGGGGCGCTGGCCCTCTTTGCCATTGCGTTCTTACTAGGTAGCTCAATTTTAGCCGTAAAGGAGACCACCGTTCCAGATGTTTACAACCAGCCGGTGGAGCAAGCCTTTGCCAAGATCCAAGAAGCGGGGCTAAAACCGGTCATTGCTGGGGAGCGAAACCACGACACTATTCCCAAGGGTTACGTTATTAGCCAAGATCCGGCTGCTAATAAGAAGGTTAAACGCGGTCAGACAGTGTCTTTGGAGATTTCCAGCGGCCCCGCCTTGGTCACCGTACCTCCGGTGAGGGGGTTGAGCGTGCGGGATGCGGAGCTGCAGATCCTCAATGCGGGCCTGACGGTAGATCCCAATCACAATGAAGTATACGATCCCGATTGGCCCAAGGGCGTAGTCATTGCCCAGGATCCGGAGGCGGGCCAACAAGTATCCAAGGGTACGCCGGTGCGCCTCACCGTTAGCCTAGGGCCTCGGTCCCAGCCCATCAAAGCTCCGGATTTGCGGGGGATGACGGTGGAGCAGGCCAAGCAACGCTGCGAGGAGCTGGGGTTAAATCTGGGTTCAATCTCCTTCGAAGAAAACTACGAATACTTCTCCGGCCAGATTGTCAGGCAGGACGTGGAACCTCAGGCGCCGGTAGCGAAAGGCCAGACCATAAACGTAATCGTAAGTAAGGGGCCCGGGCCACCTCCCCAGACAGCCGAGGTAACCTACGAGGTTCCCAAGGACGGAAGGGACCACGTGGTTAAGATTGTGGTAATCGATGCTACTGGGCAGCGCGAGGAGCTCAAGGATACCCGAGTAGCTTCCGGTACCAAGATAAAAAGGAGCGTAACTTTTTATCGGGAAGGTATAGTCCAGGTTTATCTTGATGGCGTGGTGGTCGCCGAGAAAAAGGTTCCGTGAGGGGAAATATGCCGCGGGGAAGGATCGTTAAGGCATACGCCGGTTTCTACTATGTCAAGGAGAATGACCAACTTTGGGAATGCAGGCTGCGCGGTAAGTACCGATTTAGGAAAGAAGACTTCCTGGTTGGCGATGAGGTGGAGTTTCAGGTCACTGGTGCCGGCACCGGGGTCATCGAAGCTCGACGGCCGCGCCAAAGCGAACTTCGCCGTCCCTTGGTGGCCAACGTGGAGCAAGCAGTGCTGGTCATGGCCATAGTCAAGCCCAGGGCCGATCTCTTGCTTTTAGACCGACTGCTTATCCAGTCAACTCACGCCGGCCTGACCCCAGCCATCGTGTTTAATAAAGTAGATCTCGATCCTGAGGCAGCGGAGCCGTTAGGCAAGACCTACTTGCCGGGAAAATATCTGGTTCTTATAACCAGCGCCAAGGCCAGAATCGGTATAGATAAATTGGCGGGTATAATCCAGGGGCGCATCTCGGTATTGGCTGGCCCATCGGGAGTAGGCAAATCCAGCCTCATCAACGCCCTTCAGCCCGGCTTGAGGCTAAAATCGGCGGCAGTAAGCGAGAAGGTGGAGCGCGGCCGGCATACTACTCGGCACGTGGAGCTGCTAGAGGTGGCTGGCGGGTTGGTATGCGATACTCCCGGGTTTAGTAAACTGGACTTGCCGGAAATCGGTCCTCAGGAACTGGCTTCTTATTTCCCCGAAATGGAAGCTTTTTTAGGCCAGTGCAGGTTCAATTCCTGCCTCCACAACCGGGAGCCAGGGTGCGCGGTGAAAGCGGCAGTTGAGACCGGATCTATTCCTTTAAGCCGCTATCAAAACTATGTTAGATTCTTGGAAGAGCTAATTGAGCGCGAGAGGAGATACTAATTTGTCTGTTAAAATAGCCCCTTCCCTGCTTTCCGCCAATTTTGGCCGTTTGCAAGAGGAAGTCCAGACCATCATCCGTGCCGGTGCCGATCTGGTGCATATCGATATTATGGACGGGCACTTTGTTCCCAACCTTACCATCGGTCCCGATGTGGTGGCTGCCATCCGGCCCTATTCTCAAGTGCCCTTTGACGTTCACCTGATGATAGAGAACCCCGATGCCTTCATCATGAGGTTCATTGAGGCTGGGGCGGATGTTGTCACCGTCCATGCGGAGGCCTGCCGGCACCTTCACCGGACCATTCAGCTGGCGAAAAAAGGCGGGGTAAAGGTAGGGGTAGCCCTAAATCCTGCGACTCCGCTTCAGGCTGTTCAAGAGATCGTGGGCGACCTGGACCTACTATTAATTATGTCGGTTAACCCTGGCTTTGGCGGTCAATCCTTCATCAACAAATCCTTAGGCAAGATCCAGCGGGCCCGACAGATGCTGGCCGAGTTTAACCCAGCGGCTGAACTCGAGGTAGATGGAGGCATAAATCAGGAGAACGCCTCAGATATTGTCCGGGCGGGAGCATCGATCTTGGCCGTCGGCTCGGCCATCTTTGCGGCGAAGGACCCGGACATGGCGGTAAAGCAGTTTAAGTCCCTGGTCTCAATTTGACAGAACCCGATTGCCGGTTTATAATGACCCCAAAGGCAACAAAGGCAATCGGACCTAACGAGCAGCAATGACCGGGAGGAGTACGTACTGGAGGGCCCCAAGAGAGGGGCGGTAAGGTGGGAGCGCCCTGGGATCGAAGGTACGGAAGTGCGCCCGCGAGTTCCAATGCCGAACTTAGTTCCCAAGTAGGCATTGGCGGAAGCCCCGTTACCGGCTCGAAGTACGAGAGGAGCGGGCTTAAAGAGCTTGCTCAAGCAGAGTGGAACCGCGGAGGTTACCCTTCGTCTCTGATCATCTTTTTGGTCTGGACGAAGGGTTTTGTTTTGAGATCGAGATGGTGGGAGGGAGCACTATGTTTGACCGACTACGCCAGGATATCCGGGCGGTGTTTGAGCGCGACCCGGCTGCCAAAAACCTCTTGGAGGTTATCTTGTGTTATCCTAGCTTACATGCCATCTGGGCGCATCGGGTAGCTCACTTTCTCTACCGGCACCGGATGGTGGTTTTGGCCCGGATCATCTCTCAGATCAGCCGCTTTTTCACCGGGATTGAAATTCACCCGGGGGCCAAGATTGGTTCAGGGCTTTTCATTGACCATGGCATGGGGGTAGTGATCGGAGAGACTACCGAGATCGGGGACAACGTCACCCTTTACCAGGGCGTTACTTTGGGAGGCACGGGCAAAGAAAAAGGAAAGCGCCATCCCACCATCGGCAATAATGTAGTCATCAGTACCGGTGCCAAAGTATTGGGCTCCATCAAGGTTGGCAACAACGTTAAGATCGGAGCTGGATCGGTGGTTTTAAAGGATGTGCCCGATAATTGCACGGTGGTAGGAGTTCCCGGCAAGGTGGTAGTTCGTGAAGGCAAAAACATTGCTGACAAAAGCATCAAAGAGATTGACCTTCACCATGAACAGCTTCCGGACCCGGTGGCCGAAATGATGCTGTGCCTGGAGCGTAAGATCGAGCGGCTGGAACAACGAACCTTTGAACTGGAGGTAGAGCTGGAAAAAACCCGTGAGCAGCTTAGAGCTTCGGAGCAGCGTCGGCAAGAGTTGGAAGATAACGGCCGGGACCAGCGCGAAGCCAAGGTGATAATGCTGGAGGAGTCGCACCGTGAGCGTTCAGCTATATAATACCCTAACCCGAACCAAGGAGCCCTTGGAACTAGAACCAACCAAGGCTGGCGAGCGGGAAGCTGATGGCATCCGCATGTATGTGTGTGGGCCAACCACCTATAACTATATCCACCTGGGTAATGCTCGAGCCCTGGTAGTCTTCGATACTATTCGCCGCTATTTGGAGTATCGGGGATACCGAGTCACCTTCGTTCAAAACTTTACCGACATTGATGACAAAATTATCAACCGGGCTCGGGAGGAAGGAGTAGAGCCGAGCAAGCTCGCCCAACGGTACATCCATGAGTACTTTCGTGACGCGGAAGCTTTGAATGTGCGCCGGGCTGATTTTCATCCTCGGGTTTCCGAGAACCTGGACGATATTATTGAGATGATCAGGGTACTGATTAAAAAGGGGTATGCTTATCAGGTGGACGGGGATGTCTATTTCCGGGTAGACTCCTTTCCGGGGTATGGCAAGCTATCCGGCCGCTCACCTCAAGAGATGCTGGCTGGGGCGCGGGTGGAACCTGACCCCCGCAAAGAAAACCCCCTTGATTTTGCCCTATGGAAGGCTTCCCGGGCTGGAGAGCCGGCTTGGAACAGTCCATGGGGGGCCGGGCGTCCGGGCTGGCATATTGAATGCTCAACCATGGCCACCAAGTATCTGGGCCTTCCCTTAGATATCCATGGCGGGGGGGCGGACTTGATCTTTCCCCACCACGAAAATGAAATCGCCCAGACTGAGGCTGCGACGGGCACTACCTTTGCCCGCTATTGGGTGCACAACGGTTTTGTTACTGTTAACGAGGAAAAGATGTCCAAGTCCCTGGGCAATTTCTTTTTGGTAAGAGAAATATTGGAGCGTTTTCCCGGGCCGGTGGTCCGCTTTTTCCTGTTATCTACTCATTACCGGAATCCGGTGGATTTTGATTTTGATAAGCTAGCCGCTGCCGAAAAGGGGTATGAACGCCTGCAGGGGACGCTAAGCCTGTTGGCGGAAGTGGAGGCCGAAGACCAAGGTCCAAATCAAGGCCGGATCAAAAGTGCCCCCACGGGCGGCGAGACCACAGCCGGTGACATGGGCTCCTTGGCCAGCTTGACGGAGCGCTGCCGGGTGGAATTCGAGAAGGCCATGGATGACGATTTCAATACCGCTCTAGCTATTGCGGCCCTGTTTGATTTCTCCCGCGGGGTCAATTCTATCGTTACCAAGGCTAAGGCAGAAGAGATTAGAGCCATGGCTGGGCAACTGCGCCAAGCGCGCCGACTCCTTCTCCAGCTGGGCGAAGGAGTTTTGGGATTGTTCCCCCAGCAGGCTGCAGACGCTCCGGCCATGCGAGTTGCCGAAACCTCCGGTCACTTAGCCGGCGCGCTGATAGACCTGTTATTGGAAGTAAGGCAGCGGGCTCGGGAGAAAAAGGATTGGGCCATGGCCGACTACATTCGGGACCGGCTGAGGGAGCTAAACATTGTAGTCGAAGACACCCCGCGTGGGCCCCGCTGGAGAGAAGAGCAGTGAGAGAAGGGGATGAATTGCTGTGGAGATCCAATTGCTTACCTGTACCCCCAACTTTTTGAAAGTGATATGGTGTGCAGCCCGAACTTGTTACAGCCACCTATCTCCCATAGAGCTGTGGCACGCTGATCCCCCTCGAGAAGAAATGCTCCGCTTGGTACGAAATATTATCCGCTCTGGACATCTTAGTGTAACTGAACACTGCAGCATGACGTTTGCAGTAAAGGGGGTATCCAGGGCGCTTTTGGCCCAATACTCTCGTCACCGCATTGGCGTGAGCCTCTCGGTCCAGTCTCAACGCCATGTATCAGCCGAAGCTGGCCCAGGTTCAACTTTCCCTCACGTTGTACCTCCCAAGATTGCCAGTGTTCCAGAGGCAGCCGAGGCTTACCACCAGGAATTATTAGCTATCCATGAATGCTACAATCGCCTGGTTGGCCTGGGCATTAAAAAGGAAGATGCTAGGTTCATTCTACCCCAGGGAGCTGAAACCAACTTTGTAACCACCTTGAACCTACGATCATTTATGGATGTGTACCAAAAACGGGTAGTGGCACCTGGAGCCCAATGGGAGATTCGGGAAATGTTAAGCAGCATGGCCCAGCTCTTAATTGAGCGGGAGCCTTGGCTGAGCGAATTTATTCCGCTGTAGAGCCAGAAGGAGAGACGCTGGGTGAAGGAATCAATATTGGTGGGGCGAAATCCCGTACTGGAGGGGTTGCGCAAGGGTTTACCTATCAACAAAGTTTTGATCCAGGCGTCATCTGGTCCCAACCCTGACAGTAATGCGCCAACGCCCGGCCATATGAGCAGGCCTTTGGCTGAAATTTATCGCCTGGCCCAAGCCCAAGGTATACCGGTAACCAAAGTGAAGCGGCAGGTTCTAGATCGGACTGCAGGAGGGGTCGGCCACCAGGGAGTGGTGGCCATGGTGGCGGCTTCCGAGTACGTGGAAGTTGAGGATCTGCTGGAAGTAGCTGCGGCTCGGGGCGAAGACCCACTCATAGTAATTCTGGATCACCTGGAGGACCCCCACAATGTGGGGGCCATTTTGCGGACGGCTGAGGCGGTAGGGGCCCACGGTGCGGTAATTCCCTCCCGTCGGGGAGCGCTTTTGGGCCCAGGGGTGGAGAAAAGCAGTGCTGGAGCCATCAACTATATTGGCGTAGCCAGGGTTGGCAATTTGACCCAGGCCATGCAGACGCTAAGAAAGAGGGGGCTTTGGATAATCGGCACCGATGCCAACGCGGCCCTCACTTACTATCAGGCTGATCTTACTGGTCCCCTGGCGGTGGTCATTGGCTCTGAGGGCAAGGGAATGAGCCGGTTGGTGCGGGAGAACTGCGATCTGGCGGTTAAAATCCCCATGCGGGGTCAGGTTTCTTCCTTGAATGCCTCGGTAGCTTGTGGCGTAGTCCTTTACGAAGTCCTCCGCCAGCGCTCCCTGGCTTCCCGCTGAAGAAATGCAGAAATAAATACTTTGGCGGAATTTGGCGATGGTTTGGCTTGATCTGGGGAAACGGCTAGGCTATAATAACTGTGTCAATGGACAACCTACCTTCCAGCATTCACCCGCCTCCGTCGGGCAACTTGAGGGAGCATATATACCATATATCTCACTGGTTGTGCGCAAGCGATAAGAAGTGAGATAGTCATGGAGGCGAAGAGATGAGCGTTAACGCCGAACGAGAGCTCCTCGATATTTATGACGCCATGAGCGATGAAGAAGTGGCGGATCTAGCTCAAGGAGGCGATGACTCCGCTCAGGAATACCTCATTAACAAATATCGCAACTTTGTCCGTGCTAAGGCCAGATCCTATTTTCTTATTGGCGCTGATCGCGAGGATATTATCCAAGAAGGGATGATTGGCCTTTACAAGGCCATACGGGATTTCCGGGGGGACAAGCTTTCTTCATTCCGGGCTTTTGCTGAGCTATGTGTTACCCGTCAAATTATTACTGCTATTAAGACTGCTACCCGGCAAAAGCATATTCCTCTCAATTCATATATATCCTTAAATAAGCCCATTTACGATGAGGACTCCGATCGCACCCTCCTAGATGTGATTTCCGGCTCGCGGATTACCGATCCAGAAGAGCTGGTTATCAGCCATGAAGAATTTGATGATATCGAAGAAAAGATGGGAGAGATTTTAAGTTCCCTGGAATGGAAAGTCCTGATGTACTATCTGGAGGGCAAATCCTACCAGGAGATTGCCGGCGATTTACGCCGCCACGTCAAATCCATCGACAACGCCCTACAGCGGGTCAAACGCAAGCTAGAGCGCTATCTCGAGAAAAGGGATCACCAGGCGATTTAAGAGCGAGCAGATTTAAGGTAAACTACTTGCCATTTTAACCTCGTATCCGTTGATCTTTTGCAATTCTTTTGTGAAGATTACCTTAACAGGAGTAAAAACGCTAGGTAAGCCTGGTGGTACGACAGGAAGAGCTGTCTGGTCAACAAGAGAACGCTGTAAAAGACTAACGGGACGTATGGAGGCTTTGAGGCGCTGCCGATTGTCTGGGCACTGAGGCAGCGCGGAGCCAGTGGTGCAACCGGCCATACCAGTGATTGGCCGGTTTTTTGATCCCGAGGTGGCAGGTTTGGGCTTGCCACAAGGGGAAAGAAGGGATTTCAACAGTACGGTGTATTATGAATAAATTCAAGGGCCTTAGCCATAAAAAACATTTATACAGTACATTCGTTAAGCAGGAATTTGGGAGTTTAAGTAGAATTACCGATCGACTTCAGATTATTCCATTGTTTGAATGCTTGATGCGCCTTTTACCTAACGGAGGAGGTGGGATAGCAGCCGCAAGCATAAATGGAAAATGAAATTCAAGTAGGTAACAGCAGCTTGGAAAGGTGGTGAAATAGGTATATTTAGATGGGGATATGTGGGAGAAGTTTATGGAGGCCATCGAGGGCATAAAGGATAAGCTTTCCTGGCCGCCTAAGCTTCCCTCTCCCAATATCCCGCCCGAG